>CAZHCC010000088.1:0-4128 GCA_964530975.1 uncultured Candidatus Saccharibacteria bacterium | reverse complement strand
TGCAATTGCTATGACCATTTTGTAAGGAATACTATACCGATCAGATAATTCAATAATTAAATCAGAATATTTTGCCAATGCTGAGGTCTGGGAATTTAAATACTTTTCAAGCTTGATTGATCTTGGATCCCTAGGTTTAACTGGTTCTTTATATTCAGTAAATGGAATATTGGCTGGTAATATTGAGGCTTTTAATTTAACAGTATTTAAAGTTATTTGTGGTTCTGCACTAATTGCTTTGGTATTATCCCAAATAAATAAAATAGTTAAAGTAAATCCAAGAATTACAAAGAATTGCAAAGTCTTGGTTATTATTAAAAAAATCTTGGAAAAGTTTGACAAATAATTGTTTATAACATTTAAGTCTACATATTTGTAGAAATTTGATTGAGTAAAGTATCTTAAACGATAAAAAGAATAATTTCAAATTGTTTAGTAAAATGTGATTACATCACCGGAATCTAAGAATAAATTATTCAATGATTAAAATTAAAATTTATTATTTTTTGATCTTTTCTGGTATTATTTACAGGTCAAATGTACCAGGAATCCCAAGAAAAAGTCTTTAGCGATGTAGAAAAACATGAGTTTAGTAGAATAAGTAAAATCTTTGAGTATAGAATTACAAATAAAGCTCTGATTTTTCTGATGTTCTTTGGGTTTATGTTGATGTTTTTATTTGTAATTCAAAATATCCAAATATTTCTTAAGACCAAAAACACCTACTACCCGAATTCTCAAAGACAGGTTACCAAAGAAATCCAATATAGTATTCAATTCAAGAAAATATATGAATTAAATACTATTAATAATTATCCTAAATTTGATGATTACCTTGCAAAGGGAATAATCATCTACGATATAAATACAAATCAGTATATATTTGAAAAAAATTCTGATGAACAATATTTGATTGCCAGTTTAACTAAGCTTGCAAGCATCAAGATATTGAAAGATAACCTGAATGAAAATTCTGTAAGCACAATCCCTGCGGAGGCCAGAAATTATAATGGAAGTGTACTGGAATTAAAGGCTGGTGAGGTATATACCAATCGAGACTTATACAAATCCGCAATAATTGCCAGTAATAATCAAGCAATTTATGCACTTCAGGAAAAAGAAACTACTGTTAAGCAATTAAATGATTATGCCAAAATGCTCAATCTCCAAAAAACCATTTTCAGAAATCCTGCGGGGTTTGATGATGATGGTGGTAATTTTTCTACTGTAAAAGAAATGGTCCCAATGGCAATGATTTTTTTTGAAGATAAAGAGCTTAAAGATTTTGCAGGTACAAATAAATCAGAAATAACGGAGGTCAATTCAAATAAAACAACATTATTAGTGAATACAAATGAATTACTCAAAAATGATAATTATCCTGTGATTGCAGGTAAAACAGGAACTACATTCCGTGCAGGTCAAAATCTTGTATTGCTAATCGAAAAAAACGGAAGAAGATATTTGATAGTATTTGTAGCAAGCACAGATAGGTATAATGATGCAATTAAGATTTTGAGCAGGATTTGAGAAGAAAAGTTAAAAGTTAAAAGTTAAAAGTTAAAAAATTTTATAACAATGAAATTAATATAACAAATACCTGACGACTAAATCTAGAATAAGACACTCGATGACTTGAGTTATTGAGTTACTCTCCCACATAACTTATCATCATTACATGATCCCATCTTATATATTTGAAGTAGCAGATAAACTGGGAAATTATGGCTATGAAGCTTTTCTGGTAGGCGGATGTTTGAGAAGTATATTAATGGGCAGAGAGCCTAAGGACTTTGATCTTACAACCAATGCACTTCCACAGCAAATTGCAGAAATTTTTCCGAAAAGTATTTTGACAGGAAGTAAATACGGTACGGTAACAGTGCTGATAGAAGACTCAAATGGAGAAATGCAAAATGTCGAGGTTACGACTTATAGGATAGAAAAAGAATATTTTGGAGGCAGATGGCCAAGTGAAGTAGAATTTACTTCCAGGTTGGATGATGATTTAAAAAGACGGGACTTTACGGTTAATGCAATGGCATTAAGTCTAAGTAGAACCAATATAGGAGAAAAGGGGTTATCCAGAGATGAAATCAAAATTCACATTATCGATCTATTTGATGGAATAGAGGATTTGGAGAATCGAATAATTCGTGCTGTGGGAGACCCTATTGAACGATTTAGAGAAGATGGACTAAGAACTCTGAGAGCATGCAGACTTGCATCGGTTTATGGATTTACTATTGAACCGAAAACCTTAAATGCTATAAAACAGACCCTTGATATAACATCCCAGATTAGCAAGGAGAGGGCAAGAGATGAAATAACGAAATTAGTGATGAATTCTCCAAAGCCTTCAGTTGGTATCGAATTAATGAGAGTGACCGGTCTTCTTGAACTTTTTATACCTGAACTTATGGAAGGTTATGGTATGGAGCAAAACGAATTTCATGTGCATGATGTTTACAGGCATTCACTTGATACTGTTGATAGTGCCCCAGATGAGATTAAATTTGCGGCTCTTTTCCACGATATAGGTAAAGCCCGTACAAAGGAGGGAGGACATTTTTATGGGCATGATCAGGAAGGCGCTGATATGACCAGGCAGATAATGACCAGATTGAAATTTCCCAAAAAAGAAATTGAGGATACTGTAAATCTTGTTAGGTGGCATATGTTTTATGTCCCGACACGCAAGGTGAAGAATGAAGTAGTAGCACCTGAGACTCAAGAAATCAGTGAAAAGATTTCTATAGAAAAATCTGAACGTAATTCAAAGTTTAAAGATGGTTGGAGCGATAATGCAATACGCAGAATGATACGAAATGTAGGCGGACATGAGCAAATTGATAAACTAATTAAGTTAAGGATTACTGATGCTGTATCGAATCCAAAAGCGGGCTTTAATCCTGATGATATCCAGAAACTGGCTCAAAGAGTAGCAGAAATCCGGCAGCAGGATAGCTTGATGAATATAACTGATTTAAATATTACCGGTAATGATTTAGCCGATCTTGGAGTAGAAAAAGGCCCAAAAATGCGCAAAATTCTTGAAGAACTGCTTGAGATGGTAATTGATGACATAGAATTGAATACCCGGGTAAAGCTCATTGAAGAAGCCAGAAAGCTGATTAACTCCGGGGAATAATCATCAAATATGGTATAATAGAATTATAATGAATATCAGTTTTTCATTACAGATTTTAAACCTCATCAAGACTTGGGCTTAAGCCCGATCATATTTCTTTTTCCAGACAATTAGTTATCATTGGATTGAATATCAGTTTATAGGATTTAGAAAATTTATTTATAAAGCTGTAAAAATTAATTCAATTCACCATTTAAAAATAAATTTTCAGTATAATTAATATAAATTTTAAAATATAAAATGAAAAAAAGAATTCTTACCGGAGATAGACCAACCGGGAAAATGCATATTGGTCATTATCTTGGCTCTCTCAAAAATAGAGTAGCATTACAGGATGAGTATGAACAATTTGTACTTATTGCAAATATTCAGGCGCTTACAGATAATTTTGATAATCCAGGCAAAGTACGTGAATCAATTATTGAGCTATTGATGGATTATTATGCTGTTGGAATTGATTTTGATAAAACTACGGTTTATATTCAGAGTGAAGTCCCGGAAGTAAATGAGATTTTTATTTATCTGGCAAATTTTACCAGTATTCAGAAACTCGGTCATAATCCGACACTTAAAACAGAATTAGGACAAAAAGGCATGGAAGAATCCACACCTCTTGGTTTCTTTCTGTATCCGATACATCAGGTCGCTGATATTTTGATGCTGAGTGCTGATTTAGTGCCTGTGGGTAAGGATCAGGCGCCAATGATAGAGGATACCAGAGAGATATCAAGAAAGTTCAACCATACTTATAAAACGGAAGTTTTCAGCAAACCTGAGGCGCTTTTTGGCTTAGATACAAATGTACCGGGTATTGATGGTAATATGAAAATGGGCAAGTCACTTGGCAATGCTATTTATCTTTCAGATACAGAAGAAGAATTACGAAAAAAAGTTTTTGCAACCAAAACCGATCCTAATAGAATACATGCAACTGACCCTGGAAAAGTGGAGGGAAATACTATCTTTATTTATCATGA
>CAZHCC010000087.1:0-4182 GCA_964530975.1 uncultured Candidatus Saccharibacteria bacterium | reverse complement strand
CGTAGAAGAATAACCTTTCAGAACCATCCATTGAAGCATCCTGCATAACAATATACCGACTACCCAGTATAACAGTTGGCATTGAGCTACAAGCTCCGGGCTCCCACATAGAATCAGTGGTGACAGTATTCATTGTCCACCCTGGCTGAACATTAAACTTAGGTAATTGAGCAGAACGAGTTGAAATCAAAAATTTATTTTTTGGTTGGGAATTTTCGTATAATTCGACTAGTGCACCAGTATTTTTATTTTCTCCTGAGTTTAAATGACTTTCAGTTACTGTCCTCAATGGAATTTTATTTCCAGCTTGGGTTGGGATAACAGTTGGAGTAGGGGATGGTGAAGAGGTAACTACTGAGGTAGGAATTGGCGTAGGAATATTTTTTATATTATTGTTTTTCAAAACATCCTCACCAATCTTAATTCCAAGCTTGAATCCCTCAATATTATCAATATCAAAATGCACACCTGAATATAGTCGTGAGTCTCTTGCGTTTTCAGCATCCTTTAAAAAAGTTGCATATTTATCGGGATAAAGCCCACCTAAAATGGTAGCAGCAGTAGCTGATATAGTTGAATGTCCTGAAGTATATCCAGGAAAATTAGGGTCATTCATTGCAAGATTAAGTCCTGTTAATCTCATACTTGGTCTTGCTGTCCAGTAAGTATATTTAATATCCCAGCATTCAATAAAAGAGTCAGCAATACCCTGAGCTAAAAGTTTTTGTGTAAGTGCATAGTCCTCATCTGATAGATTTTTATCAGAAAGAATCTCATAAGCTCTATTCTGCCATATACCTGCAGGAGCTTCAGAACCCGGTGTACCGCCCCAGTAATTAATAATTGCATTCCACTTGGCATCCCTTCTGGAGGTTGCCTGCTTGACCTTTTCTATTTCCTGTTTATCCTTATCACTACCTATTACTGGCGGAGCCGCAACCCCATAATCCTTTGCAGCATCAATACTCCATCTTTGCCATTTTCCTGCAGTTGGAGTAAATGGATCAAGATTGAACTTGTCTACCCATAAATTCTCTCCTTCCGGATATTTTTTATCCCATTTCAATTCTCTAAATCCATCAGTATCATCACGTTCTTTTAGATTTGCAAGAATAGATTTTGAGTTATCATTTAAATTACTTAATATAATAGAATTATTAAGATATATAATAAAATCATTAGTTCTATCTGAATAGTCCGGATGAATTTTATTTATTATCTGACGGGTTACTTCAAGACCCTGTTCTTCTGATTTTGTAGCTGAAAGAGAATCAGCATAAGCTGTAGCCACGAAGCTGTAAAATCTCGCCGATTCTGTAGGCATTGATTTTTTTTCTCGGATAATCTGCTCGGAATATTCCATTAAGGCCCTGGATGTCAGTTCAGATTTAACATAGGATTTAAAATTACGGTTAGCATATTCTGAAGAACGTTCAAGATATATTGCTTCGGAAGTAGTGGACTTCTTGGATAATCCAAGCATAAAACCGGTAAATAATGTGAGCAGCACAGTAATCGAGACAAATGAGGAAATAGCAACAAGTCTGAATTTATTATCTGTTTTGAGTTTGTATATAAAATTTGTGAACATATTAATTTAAATATTACATGATTTTGGAGGTACATTGTCAATACAAAAAAAGGGCTCCTTAAGGAGCCCTGAACCGGTCTAAATATTTTTACTTAAATTTATTTACAAATTTTGTCCAGTAAACATTAAAATAAACTTCAAATGGAGCAATTAATACAGAAATAATAATTAATGCTAGAAGAACTGAAACAATAACTGTCGCAATAAATACCGGTAATGACAGAATACTGCTTAATGCAAAAAGCCCTAATACAAGCGGAACAAGGACTATAAAGAATATAATTAAATAAATAATTGCATAAGGAATAACTGTAAGTATTACAACTAGTCCTGATAAACTAAACGGTATAAGTTCTCGTTTAATCAAATACCATGCTTCATTAAATGATTCCCGAACACCAAGTTCATAATAAATTACCAGTCTGGCTACAGTACCAAGATATATTGAAAGATAAAATGCCAGTGGAATTGCGAATAGAAGTAGAATACATACTAAGAAGATTGCAAGTGGCCCCAATAAGAAGGTAAGAAGCATAAGTGGTATGAAAATCACAATCATCAGCGCAATCGAGATGAATATTATCACAAATTGCATACGTAATAATGCCCAGAGTCTTGTATGTGCATCACTCCATAATGATTTGATATTAATTCTCTCCGGCATACCGTAGTTCTCAAATTTAACTGCTCTGATTAGAGCAATCTGTGACATTGAACCCAGGTACCAGAAAAGTACTACTAATATCACAAAAACAGTTAATAAACCAATAATGATAACCGGGAATGCAGGGTTATTTGCAAGGTTAGTGAATGTCTCGGTGATTTCAGGGGGGAGAGATGGAGATTGTGATCTAGATGCTCGACTTAAGCTATTCGAGTCAGTATCACTTAGATTTGATAATAAGCCGAGAAAAGAGATTATAAACCCAAAAAACCATAAAACCTTATATTTCCATGTAAATCTCCATGAATCTTTAATTATTTCTAGAAAGTCAATTTGCATATTATATTATTATATCACATTTATATACTCTATAGCTTTTGAATATCCATTTTTAATTGATTTCCTTCGATACGGAAATTCTTTATCTCAATACCCTCCTGCATCGCAGAATTTTTCAAGCTGCTCTGAAAACCATCATTAAACGAGGTTTTAAGGTCCTGTCCGAGAAAACTATTAATAAAAGGGATACCAAAATCAAAATCAGTAAGCTCAAGTGAAGTACCATCGGCAGTTGGCTTAAGGACAATAGTTACATAAGTTTCCTCATAATCACTCGCTTTTAAATTTGTACTTCCGCTTGTCTCACTTGGCAAAGCATTTAATAAGGCTGAAAGTTTTACCTTAGCCGTGATCTGACCATTATTTATATCTGTAAAAATAACATCTTTAGAAGATGCAGAATTTAGATTAAAAGCTTTGAATAAAATTACAGCAAGATCTTTTTCGGTATAAGAAATAGTTGCTGGCTTTCCAGCGATATAATTAGCATTTAATTCATCTATATTAGCCAAAAGTGGACCGCTCCCTTTTAGATCGTTCTCATTTACAGTAGTAAACTGACTTCTATCGAAGTTAGTGGAATTTGGCGATGCTTTGAATGCCATTGGTAGAATTGCTCCAGGTAGGAATAGTAGAAGTGAGCATAAACAACAAACTAGTAGTATAAAAATAACAAATATAATTGCGCACCATTTCCAGAATCCAGAACCACTTGATGCCTGAGGAGCAGGTGATTGCAAATATGGCTGAGATGGCATAACTGGTTGAGCTACAACTACAGTAGGTGCAGGAGTCGTAGTTACACCCTGTGGTATTACGGCTTGATTTATCGGACCTGCAATTGCAGGGTTTTGATTTTCCATGTTTGATGATAGATTAAACAAATAATAATTCAATATATGGGCATTTGGAAACGAAATATAGTAGAAATCTAGGAACTAATTTTTTGGCATTCAATCAACATAAACATCGGGATTTCGAATCTAGCTCTATTTTCCATCATAGCTGCTTTGCCTTCACTGTTTTTATCGGATATTAATTCTTCAATAGAATTAATCACAAACCCATTTCTGGAAATCACACGTATATATTCCTGCAATGGTCGATGAAAGCTCCATGTCAGCAGACTTCCACCCTGACCGGGATTCATATTAATTGGAATCTTCTGTACTGTCATATATCGATCTACGCGCCGATATTGGATTTTCTTAGACTCATCAATGCCCCATGAAGTTTGTCTGGGTATACGGAAATAAGGATGGTTTAAAACTATATAAAATCTTCCATTCACTGCTAAATATTTTGAAGCATTTATAATGACACCTTCATAGTTTTCAATATTCTGCAAAGCAAGAATACAAGTTGCATAAGCAAAATCATCTTTTTTGATTTTTAGATCCAGAGAAACATCAGCCTGATCGTAACGATGATGTTTATTAGAAGAATTATTTCGGGCATATTTAATAAGATCAGTCGATAAATCATAACCCTGATAATAAGCATTCTTCGGGATATACATTGAAAGTATTCCCTGACCGCACCCAAGATCCAAGATATTTCATCATTAGAGACGGCTCCAGGCGACTGT
>CAZHCC010000086.1:0-4229 GCA_964530975.1 uncultured Candidatus Saccharibacteria bacterium | reverse complement strand
GCGGTGAAGCGCAAGAGTCGTCTTTCCTGAACCTGCAGGACCGGCTATCAGGAAGGAACCTTTGCTCTCAGCCCTGATAACCTGATCCTGGGCTTTTTCCATCATAGCGACAATATCCTGCATCTGGAAACCCGCCTGTTTACGGTTCGATAGGAACTCTTGATGTATTAAAGTTCTTTCATATTCAAATGATTCTGATGACATAAAGATAATCTTGCCATCAATAATCATAAAATTATCTTTTCGAAGTAGTCTCCCTTTTAAATAATTTTTATTAACTGTTTCAAAAGTAAATTCGCCGACTTCTTCAAATCGCATCTTTGCTGCAGGCGCAACCCATGAATATATATTTTCTTCAAAAAAGGGGTGCTTAGCAAAATAAAAAGTCTTTATTTCATTTGTCCCATTAAGTAGCACATCACATCTGGAAAAATACGGAGTCCCGGTTAAATATTTATAATTATCAATATTATTCGTATGGATTTCTACCCCCATAGCCGCCAATACATCCTGCATTAAAGCTTCATGCATCTCGGCTGAAGAAACTCTATCTTTATGAAGTCCACCCTTGATTTCGCTGTCTTCTATTGCAATCTGAAGTGATTTTCTTACTTTTGCAATATTATTTGACTCAGCTTCAAGAAGCTGTTTTTTGGATTTTTCGTTTAATGACATAGGTCAGTAATGTTTTGGCCTGAATTAAGAGTAAATAACCCTTAATTGGACTTCTTCTGACTGAAACTTCAAATATCTGGGGCCTTTTGAGGAAAACTTCGCTTTTATATCATATTATGCTGGCATTTGGCAAATTCAATCTCATTTCTACGGGTATGTAGTTGAAATATATAAATTTCCAGTCCTATAGAAAATTTGTACAATAAACTTAGCTTATGAAAAAAAATGTTAATGATAATCCGAAAGTATTCGGAAGACTTCGGCTTTATAATGCTGTGATGGGGGTATTTCACCTATTGCAGGGATTATTAATGTTATATTTGAGCAATGACTTCAAACTTCCTGTAACCACTAATTATCTAGAATTCAACCCGCAGACAAGAATGGCCCTCCCCCAGATTGAAATATTATTTGATCTAAAAATTGGTCCTATTGTTTCATCCTTTCTTTTTATCTCTGCAATAGCTCACTTTTTCCTTATTTTGCCTGAAGTAAACGACTGGTACAATACAAATCTTAAAAAGAAAGTTAATTATGCCAGATGGATAGAATATACATTCAGTTCCTCGGTTATGATTGTTGTGATTGCAATGCTTTGTGGAATGTTTGATTTATCTAGCCTTATTATGATCTTCTTCCTAAATGCTTCCATGAACCTTTGGGGGATGATGATGGAAGTCCATAACCAGACTACTGAGAAAACTAATTGGATGGCATTTATATATGGATGTATTGTCGGAATTGTCCCATGGATTGTAATGGCATTGTATTTTTATGGAGCTATCGGTGAATTTGCTGAAAATATACCTGCATTTGTTTATTGGATTCTAGGAACCTTATTTTTATTCTTTAATACTTTTGCAATAAATATGTTCTTGCAATACAAAAGAATAGGCCCTTGGAGAAATTATTTATTTGGAGAGAGTGTTTATATTTTATTAAGTCTTATTGCAAAATCATTGCTTGCCTGGCAGGTTTTTGGTGGTACCTTAAGACCACAATAACTATTCTTAAAACAGGTAAAAGGGCTACTGATGTAGCCCTTTTACCTGTTTTATGATATATAATATAAGGTTACGTGTTCAAAAGACTAATAAAAAGAAAAGAAATACCCGGTCCAATAGATGTAAAGGGAGATATTATTAGTTTCCTCCAGGCCAATAGGAAATTTTTTATCGATTTTGAACTGAAATCTATTAATAAAGCAGTTGAAGATACAGAGAAAGAGTTTGATTTGGGATACAGGATTCTGGACCTTAAACTCAAAGAAGTATTTGAGAATTCAAGCAAATTGATTATTATTCCTCCAAAGTATGAATTCTGGTCATATTTATTTCTATCCATTAAATTTGCAAAATTAGGTTATAGAGTCAGTTTTTTATATTATGGCTGGGCAAAAGATATAATTTCCCGTTTACAGCAGTACACAAATTACCTCGACTATAGCAATTTTAAATTTGAAGATATCGATAATTTTGAGGTTGATTTAAATGAAAACCCTTATGTTATAAATTTCTCCGATACTTATAAAGGAATAAAAACTACAGTCCCTACTTTCTCAACTGTCTATATAACAAAAGAAGCAGATCTTGATCTGGCTACAGAATATATTGTTAATCATGCTTTTAGTTTTGCTGGCCTAAAGAAATCCAATTTAAAAAGAGTAATAGTTGAAACAGAAATATCTGAAAGTTTTATAAATAAGCTGAAGTCTAAACTTGCATTAGGTAATCAATTTAATAAAACACTTATTAAATCTGAACAAACCTCTAAACAATTTCAGGAAATTGTTTCTGAAGCCATTTCAGATGGAGCCGAAATATTAATAGGTGATGGCATTATATCCCCGGATAAGACCCTAGAGAATGTTGTACTTTTAAATGTGACACCGGATATGCAGGTTTATCAGAAGAAATTCTACGGCCCTTTGCTTGCAATTGTAGACAAAGGTGAATTTGAACTTGAAAAACTATTCCGGCAGCAGCCTTCAAATGGTATTGTTATATTCTGCAGTGAAGGAGAACATAATATATTGGCCCTTCCTGAAAAATATATATATGCTTCCAGGTATATACCTGCCAATTCAACAGATGATAAAGTTTTGAGTGACCATCCTTCACTTGAGTATCTTTTGAAGTTTCTAAAGAATTAATTTTTTTTGGTAACAGACGGGACTTTATAGTAATTCCCACTAATTTTCGGTTCAAAACCAACAAACTTAATTGCTTCATCAGGTCTTAAATCATCTAAATAGATAGTTCTCTTGGATAAAATATCATTTGCTTCTATATTTACATCTTTAATGTGATCAAACATTTGAAGTATAGATGCAAAGTCGTTCTCAATGCGGGATTTATCTTCTACTTCTAGTTTGAGTAATCGAAGTAAATCCTCTAATTTTCTTTGGTCAATCATAATAATTGTGAATCTAGCACAGCCGGAACATAATATGTTAGCTGAAATTTTCGGTCGTTTTTTCCGCTCTCACATGTGAAAACATAAATCGGCTGAACATACTTTCTATTATCTTTGCTTTCAAAATTATCTACCTTTATACTTAGAATATCAATTAAATCTATGCCTGCTAAGTCCTCCAAATTGACATTTTTACGGGTTGAGCTATCAATTACGTTTATTAGATATCTTTTTTGTGTTGCTAATTCATTATAAGCCTGTCTTGGAGTTTTTATCGGATATGTTTGAACATTCTTATTGCTATTATTAATTGTCTGATTGATAGGCCAGTTATATAGGCTTAACTCGGCAATCTGCTGGATCAAGGGGGTAGCTTGCACTATATTTACAGGAACTATTATATAATTATTTGAAATTATACCTCCCGGATATACAGCAGTGGCTGTAGCTTTATCATTTGTTTTAAGAAGATTAGGATAAAGTCTTCTTGCATTAACCCTTAAATGTGATCCCTCGCTTGGCACACCTGATACAATAAATGAGTCTGAGGACTGATCGAATACAACATAATCCGCATCAAAAAAATAACTCGATATATCTGGATATGAAATATCAAATTCCTTTATTGCATTTGTAAAGATATTTCTCAAATTAATTTGATCTCCTCTCGCTATTGTACCAGTAACCGTGGGGCGTACCTGTCGTAAAGTTTTATTTTGGTAATCAATTAATAAATATAAGCCTTCCACCTTAAGCAACTTATTTGATTGATTCCAAGTTCTATATGTTGAACTTACTTCAGTAGGGTCTCCTGTAAAGCCAATTTTCCTGGCAATTTTTATTGGATCTTCTGTCGTTTGAAGTGAAATAGACTTTTCCGTGATTTTATAAACATTCGCATTTGGTGTTGGGGAAGATTCGAGCGGATAACCGTTTAATGAATCAAGATTACCTTTCGTGGTACTGATTCTGAATTCTGTGGGATTGAAAGAAGAGGGAACATTTAATGCTCTTATACTTAATCTGTCGATTTTATTGAAGCCGATTTCGGGTTTGAATTCATATATCTGAGTATCAGTTTTGGTAAGACTGGAACCTACGAACTGAAATAATCTGAAACCGCCGCAGCCACGCCACCG
>CAZHCC010000085.1:0-4257 GCA_964530975.1 uncultured Candidatus Saccharibacteria bacterium | reverse complement strand
ACCTTTCTGCTTCATTATGGTATTGAAATACCTTAACTAACGCAATTGCTGATAGATTTGCGATATCGCCGCTATAGCCCAAAAGCGTAAGATTCTCTTTATAATATCTTCTTGCCGGCTCGGATAATCTTTGATGATGCATTTGCCAGTACCCGACTTCATTCAATGCCAACAGATAGGAGAGATTGGATAAACTGGTATGTGCTTCATTGGGTATTTCAAGTACTTTTCTCAAACTTTCAATAGACTCATCATACCTTCCCTTAGCGCTTATTCCATTCCATAATCCCAGAGGTAATTGGCTCATTCTTTCAATTGCAACTTGGGAATCTAATCGTGGTAATCTAGAGAAGCTTGTAGAAAAGTAATTTCTTACAAATAAGGCTGCAAACGTATTAGGCCAGTCTGTAGGTTTTAATAAATTTAGAGAAGTACTTCTTGGTGCATCATGCTCCTCGATATCATGCTGATATGCCGCCTCAGCAAGCCATGTAGTCTGTACAAGTGCAAGTTCAGGATCTATATGCCAAAACCACTGCTCAACTTTGCTACGGTGGTGGGTAAACTTGTCATAACATAGTTTATGCTCTCTCGATTGCAGCTCATAATCATCACCTTTACCATGTGACAGCCAGGCTCTAATTTCTGAATAAGCTGTGGGTATAGATGGCAAAAGCCTTAACCAATGTACTTCATTACCAATACCATTTATTTTGGAAGAAATAGAAGCATCAATTATTTGCATTATTACTTGACTTGTATTTTACCATTAAAACTATAGAGATACTTATCTATAGCGGGTAAATACCCTAATTACCATTAAGACCGAGTTTTGCAAACATGTCATTTTCATCGGTTTTAGCTTCCGAGATATTTACTTTATCGCTATCTTTTACTTCCAGAGGGATTATTGCGGTAAATTTCGAACCAAGTCCCTCTTCTGATTCAACTAGGAGCCCCCCTCCCATTGCATCAAGTAGACCTTTTACGACATAAAGCCCAAGTCCTGTTCCGCCAGCACGTACAATGTCTTTCTTCTCATCTAAATGCTGATGTATTCTATAAAACTTTTTTCCTATATTTTTTAATTCCTCTTCTGGGATACCAATGCCAGTATCAATAACTGAATATAAAATAGAATCGCCCTGTTTATCGAGTTGAACTCTAACAAAGCCTTTATTTGTATATTTTATGGCATTGCTTATAAGGTTTGTAATGATTTCCTGTAGTCTACTTTGATCATTTTTAACTTTTGGCACTTCAAACTCTGGCATGATTAATTCGAGTTTCAGTCCTTTTGATTCTGCCTCTTTTTGGAAATTTACAATTGCATAATCAATTAACTCCATTATATCCACGGGAGCTACTTGTAAATTAACTTTATTATTATCAATATGCGACGTGGACAACATTGTCTGGATTAAATCTGACTCTTTGATAATTGAGGTAAAAATCTTTTCCAGCTTTTGTCCCAAATATTCGTTATTTACGGCTGTACCAAACTTCAATTTATCCAAAAGCAACTCGGTCATTCCTTTTGCTACCGTCATAGGAGTACGCAATTCATGTCCCATTATTCCCATCATATCCTTTTCAAACTGATACTTTTCTTCCAATTGGGTTTTTTGGGCTTGTAAGGTTTGTGTGGCGTCATCAATTTTCTTTTGTAAAAAGTCATTAAAACCCTGTATATCTTGATATAGTTCTAATTTATATAAATATACCGCAAACGTCTCACTTAAGCTTTTGATAAAATTAATATCATATTTTGTGAAAGCTTGTTTATTAACTTTATCATCAAGCAAAAGATAGCCTACGATATTATCCAGATACTTAAGCCTAACAATAGCATTGGCACGAATTTCTTTTCTTAATGAATCAAAGATTTTTAAACGCACACTATTTTCGGTGTTACCATCGAGTAATTTTTTATTTTCCTCATCATAAATTATGATATTATCTTCTTCATTTGTATAAATCAGATCTATTAAATCATGATATGATTTATGTTCTTTTTTATCTTTTAAAAAGATTTTATAACTATCTACAGGGACCAATGATGTTAATGTATGTATATATTCTTTAATAAATTGTTCTGCTGAATTGAAATCCACCGATTTTCGCGTAAAAAGTTCAAGCTTAGTCTGATAATCAGGAACAAATAATGCTCTTTTTATGGAATTAATTTTAATAAAACCTACTACTACAAGAAATCCAACTGCAAAGATGCCATATAAAACTGTTCTAGCAGTAAAAATATAGTTATCGAAATATTCATCGGTAATTCCGTTTATCAAAGTTATTATTAATATAAAAAAAATACCTAAAACTAGTTTTTCAAAAACTTCAGAAAATATAATGCGAAAATCCGTATATCTATAATTAACCATGCAATAAACGGATGCAATAGCAACACAAACAGTAAAAGTCGGGCCAAAAATAATAAAGCTGAAATTCCCAAATGTTGGTAATATAAGATTGAACAAAACTCCCCCAATTACCGAGATTATTAATGATATACCAAAAATTCCCACTTGGAATTTGAAAATCCCTTTTGAATGTCTATATGTATGTATCAGAAAATAAAAACTGGAAACAAGACTGAATAAAATAAACAAGTACAAAGGGACTTTCAGTATAGAAGCCTGTACCTGCTTTAGTCCGCCATCAAGATAAATTACATCATAATCTATATAAGACGTGAATAAAGAAAGATAAAGAAAAAAAGCAGCTATAATTAAGTATATCCAGCTTTTATTATCCAACTTATATTTATTTAAACTTTTTTGGGGAAAAGTCTGTGTAAAAAATAAAACACCGACTGATAAAATTACTGCCCCTCCATTGGCGAGTTTATCGTATAAAAAAGCCTGTTCCAGGATATCAGTTGCTTGAAACAGGTAATTAGAAAGAATCCAGAGAGTAATTCCTACACACATTACAAAAAAGGGAATAGAATAATTACTCTTGATTCTTTTTACAAGAACATATGTAGCAAGTATCAGATTGATGGATACTGAAAATATAAGCAGAAAGTCTATTAATAGCTGCACGGCATTAATATAGCATTTCTAATATTTGTTTCTACCATTTAATATCGATTTCAGTTTTTTTTTACACCATATAAAACAGCATGAGCTTTTTCTACCAGAACGTTTAATTCCTCTAATGATTGATACGTCCCTATTTCATTGCATCTCTCAGGGTGACTTTGAGCGAAAGGCAAGACTCCCCATATATCAGATACTAATTGAGCACTTTCCGCAAGCATTTCAGCACTCGTATTTTGAGCTTTAGCTTCTCCAAAATATACTTTAACAACATGTTCCAGAGCCTGGCTAATTGCCGAACCATCTACTCGGCTTAAATGAACCGTTTCTCGAATTAAAGGCTCATCTTTTGATCTAAAAAACTTCGCAAGTCCGACAGTTTCAATTTTATCCAAAATGGTATAACCTTCTTTTCCTAAAAGAGTTTGAAGCATTCGTCCCATTAAAGGATCTACAATCACATAGTAAGCTTTGGGCTGATTTTCAATTGTAGGCTTAGCATCAGCTGCGGTACGAATCAACATAATTGATGTTGCAGCAATAGATACTTGTCTAAGATCTAATTTTCCTCTATTTAGATAATATTCCGGCAAGCCAATCTCAGGGCATAGATGTATATTAGTAGAATGTCTTTCCCAAGCTAAAGAGCATATCCCTTGGCTTTGATCTGATTCCAGCGCATTATATAATTTAGGGCTATCTTCAACCCTGAAATGCTTAAAATTAGTAGAACCATTTGATCCATTCACAGTCACAAAATGATCATTTAGGAGTGAGTTCGCTATATTTGCGATTCTTGTACTTCCAATATACTTTCCATCATGAGTCATCGCAACCAGAGTTCTACTAGAAGGATCTATTTGGAGATTAAAATCATTAAATCTTATTAGATCTTCATAATTTCCTGAACAGATAGCGTTTTGAATATCATGTACATCTACACCGAGCAGCCAATGAGTACTCCCCGGTTGAGCATGATAATCAATAGCTCTTGCTCTAGCATGACTGATAACGTTTTCTCTTATAGAAACACCAATATCAGAAAACTGTAAATTAAGCCACTTTGTAGGTATTCCGTCGATAGGTGATAAAGAAATCTGAGCGCTAGCTGGATCTACTTCACCAAAACTTATTATGTTTTCTCTCATATTTACGTCGTATAGTATCATATGAGGCACTATAAGCTACATATATTTATACTATATAC
>CAZHCC010000084.1:0-4308 GCA_964530975.1 uncultured Candidatus Saccharibacteria bacterium | reverse complement strand
TTATATAAATCATAATTTATAAACCGATTCTTTTTAATATTATTTGCATTAAATTTCTTACTATCCGTATTATTTTTGATTTCCTCTATATCGCTCAATCCGTCATTATCGTCATCAGTATCCCTATTATCACCTATGCCGTCATTATCTGTATCAATATTCTCATTCGGATTATTTGGGAAGTCATCTTTATTATCAAATATACCATCATTATCGCTATCGGGATCCTGAGGATCCGAGCCTCTGGCTATTTCCTGCTCATCACTTAATCCATCATTATCGTCATCAGAATCATTATTATTCCCAATACTATCTTTATCGCTATTTCTATCAATAGAAAAGTACTGGGAGAATGTATTTGTCAAAATAAGAGTATTGCCTTGATATCTGAATACTTCAATCTGGAATTCTATATTTTCTCCATATATTTCAAAAATCCCATCCAGGATTGCTACATCATAATCATGATTTTTTATAGAAATAGGATGTTCTCTCCCGAATTCTATTTTATCTTTCTGTATCAAAAATATTTTTAAGATACCGATATAATCCTCATTTAAATTATTTTTGATTTTTATATAAATTCTATTCGCCAAAAATTGTACAGGCTCGCTTCGGAATTCTATTTTATCGGCAGTAATCCTTTCAAATGAGGCTTGAGAAACAGGAATATTAATAAAAAACAAAAGCAAAAAAACTAATACTGTATGTATGATCCTGGGCAAAGTATTCGATTATACACTTGGTATATAGATATGCAATGAAAATATACAGAGTCTATTTGAGGGCTCATATCCTATTTTTGGAGCGAGTCGATTTTTTTGCTAAGATAAAAGTCATGGCAAAAAACTATGCATTTATAGATAGTCAGAATTTAAATCTTGGAGTAAGAAATTCAGGTTGGAGGCTGGATTATAGAAAATTTAGACTATATCTCAAGAATAAATTTAATGTAGAGCAGGCTTTTTTATTTATTGGTATGGTGCCGAGTAACCAGCATTTATATACTGCACTTCAAAAAGCAGGTTATATTCTGATTTTCAAACAAACAATCAGATATCTGGTAAATGGGAAGGAAACTGTAAAAGGAAATGTCGATGCCGAGCTGGTACTTTATGCTGCTGCAATAGAGTTTGAAAATTATGATAAAGCAATTATTGTATCAGGTGATGGGGACTTTGCCTGCCTTATAGATTTCTTAATGGATAAAAATAAACTCGCAAAAATACTGGTACCCAACACTAGATTTTCAAGTTTGCTGCGTAAATTTAATAAGGGGAATTATATTCTTTCTATCAGTCTGCAAAAAGATTCTTTGAAATTTAATTATAAAGGTAAAAAAAGAAGAGGCATTCGCGGTCGGTCGAAACCTTAGGCTAGTCCTCTTATGGTGATGTAATAGTATAGTCTAAAGCCTATACCCTGTCAAGCAAAAGGCCGATTAGAAGGGGGAATATTGGTGGATTTCGAACTATGCATTGTAGGGGATGCATAGTTCGTAAAAAGCCCTGAATTTGCCCGCTTCGTGATGACTAAAGGGGAGACCTCATATATAATCCCCCTTTTAACGATAGTGACTGGAGCGGTGAAATACTCCGAAATGACCCACGATGGCAATATGGAACACCTCCAACAGGAAACGCAAACTTTGCATGGTTACAACACATGATTTATCACTTAAAACCTAATGGGATAATGGCTTGTGTGTTGGCTAATGGCTCACTCTCTTCAAATACTTCAAATGAGGGTGAAATCAGAAAAACACTTATTGAAAATGATTTAGTTGATTGTATTGTGGCACTTCCAAAACAATTATTCTATAACACAGGCATTCCTGCGTGTATTTGGTTTATTTCAAGAAAACGAGTTGGGAATGGTGATAGAAAACGAAGTGGAGAAATTCTTTTCATAGATGCTTCAGAGAAAGGCTTCATGAGAGATAGAACCCATCGTGAATTTAGTGAAGAAGATTTACAAGAGATTTCAAATACTTATCATAATTGGCGTGCTTCGACAGGCTCAGCATCCAAGTATGAGGATATAAAAGGATTTTGTAAATCAGCAAATATTGCAGATGTTACAAAACAAGGTCATATTTTAACCCCTGGTCGATATGTTGGTATTAAAGATGAAATTGATGATGGGATTCCTTTTGAAGTAAAGATTAAGGGATTGACTGACAAACTTAGTGAGCAAATGAAAGAGGAAGTGAAACTTAATGAGGAGATTAAGAAACAATTAGCTAAGATCGGGATTGAGTTGAAATAATTATGAAAAGCTACTACAGAATAATGTTAGGAAAGAAAAGTTTATATGCTGACGAAGGGTACAAAGGCGGTTTCGTAGGTATTGGATTTTTTGAAGATACTGATTTATCGAACAAATTGCCTGAGAATTGGAGGGATTTTAACAAAGAGTATATTCCTCATTTCTTAAAGGATAATCCTGATAAAACAAAAGTTTCTGCAGGTTTGGCTTGTGGTATGTTGTGGACTGTTACTAAAGGAATCCTAAAGGGAGATATTGTGCTTTGTCCTGTAGGTAACGGAAGCTATTATGTCTGTGAAGTTATCGGAAGTTATGAATATAAAAAAGGTGAAAACTTGCCACATAGAAGAGCTGTCAGTTGGTATCCAAATACCATTACAAGGGAATCTTTTAGTGAACAATTGCGTAACTCTTCAGGTTCTATAGGTACAGTAAGCAATGTCACAAAGTATGCTGACGAGATAGAAAAGCTAATTTCGGGCAATATCCCTGCTGTTATTTCAACAAATGATGAATCTATTGAAGACCCAAGCGAGTTTGCACTTGAAAAACATTTAGAAGATTTTCTCGTTCAGAATTGGAAATCCATAGAATTAAGCAAAACATATGATATTTATGAGGAAGATGG
The DNA here is from genome assembly GCA_964530975.1 of uncultured Candidatus Saccharibacteria bacterium. Classification (GTDB taxonomy): domain Bacteria; phylum Patescibacteriota; class Dojkabacteria; order JAOAGR01; family JAOAGR01; genus CAZHCC01. The sequence continues at coordinate 1,412 of CAZHCC010000084.1, read as the reverse complement.
TGAGTTAATAGGTAAACAATATCCATCTGATACAGGTCCGATAGATATTTTAGCGATTAGTAAGGATAAAAAAGTATTACTTGTTGTAGAACTAAAAAAAGGTCGTGTTAGTGATGTTGTAGTTGGTCAGATTCAGCGATACATGGGATATGTAAAAGAAGAGTTAGCAACAAAAGACCAATCAGTAAAAGGAGTTATCATCGGATTTGGTGAAGATGTTCGTGTAAAGAGAGCTTTAGCAGTTACTCAAAACATTTCTTTTTATACTTACAAAATACATTTCAAATTGGAAAAGAAAATATGAAAAGTGAATGGAAGAAAGTAAAATTAAGTGATGTTGCAATAATAAACCCATCTGAAAGTTTGAAACAAGGTTCGGTCGCAAAATATATTGCAATGGAAAGTCTGTCACCTTTTACAAGGAAAATTACAAAATACGAAATGAAAGAATTTAAGGGAGGCATGAAATTCAGAAATGGAGATACCTTATTGGCGAGAATAACACCATGTTTGGAAAATGGTAAAACAGCTTTTGTAGATATCTTGGAGGACAACGAAATTGCGTTCGGTTCTACTGAATATATAGTATTTAGAGAAAAATCGGGTCAAAGCTACTCAAAATATTTATATTACCTCGCCACTTCACCAACTTTTAGAGAGATAGCAATTAAGGCGATGAATGGAACTTCTGGAAGACAAAGAGTACAAACAGATGTACTTATAAATTCAGTCATTGAGTTTCCATCATACGCAGAGCAACAATCCATCGCTCAAATCCTCTCCTCACTTGATGACAAAATCGAACTGCTCCGAGAGCAAAACAAAACCCTTGAAGCACTTGCACAGGCATTATTCAAAAGATGGTTTGTTGATTTTGAATTCCCCGATGAAAAGGGGACTCCGTATAAATCCTCTGGCGGAAAGATGGTTGAGAGTGAGTTGGGGTTGATACCGGAGGGGTGGAGGGTTGGGAGGTTGGGGGAGGTTGTAGAAATTACATCAAGCAAAAGGATATTCGCAAACGAATACCTGAAAAATGGCATTCCATTTTATAGGGGAAAAGAGATTATAGAAAAATCACAAGGAAATGAAGTCTCAACAGAAATATTTATTTCGGAGAATAGATATAGTCAGATTAAATCTAATTATGGAATTCCAATGCCTGGCGAAATTCTGCTTACTTCAGTCGGAACGCTTGGCATTTGCTATATGGTCGGTGAAAATGAAAAATTTTATTTTAAGGACGGAAACTTAACTTGGTTGAGGAAGTTTAAGGACAACTCAAAATACTATATCTACGCATGGTTGTCATCTAATATTGGGAAGATTGCAATTGATACTATAACAATTGGCTCTACTCAAAAAGCTTTAACGATAAACGGATTAAATAGCATTACCATAATTATCCCCCC
>CAZHCC010000083.1:0-4333 GCA_964530975.1 uncultured Candidatus Saccharibacteria bacterium | reverse complement strand
GGTTCTCCATTCTCAGTTTGGAGAATAATGAAATCTGACAATTCTATCATTCCGGAAGATTTAAAGTCCGCCTTTATAGACTCAATGACTGTGATAATATCCAAACCGGAAGATAAAAACACACCAATATTTTCAATGAAATACTCCATTTCTTTTGAATAAAGAGGAGAAAAAAGATTTCTTAGATCCTTAAGCAATGAATTAGTGTTTAAAGCTAATTTTTTTTGAAATTTATTATCCACAATTATTTATTTTTATTTTGGAGGAGCAACACGTAAAACTTCCTCGATTGTTGTGAGTCCATTACGAATCTTATTTATTCCATCCTCAAATAAGGTCTGGGCTCCCTGTGACTTGGCAACTTCAAGAATTTTCTGAGAAGAAGGATTTTTTAAAATCAAATCCTGTATTTCCGATGAAATTTGAATTAGTTCAAAAAGTGCAATTCGTCCTTTATGACCTGTATTATTACATGCGCTGCATCCAATTCCTTCATATGAAGTAAATTCATCTTCCGGTATATACTTACTAACTTCTGGAATCTTATTTTTTAATTCCTTTTTGGTGACCGTTACACTTCTCCTGCAAGAGTCACATATTTTACGAACAAGTCTTTGAGAAATAATAAGTTGTAATGTTGATGAAAGAAGAAAAGGTTCAACATTCATATCCAGAAGTCTGGGTATTGAGGTTGCGGCATCATTCGCATGGAATGTTGATAACAGTAAATGTCCTGTCAAAGCAGCATTTACTGCAATTTCAGCTGTTTCATCATCACGGATTTCGCCAACCAAAATGATATCAGGATCTTGTCGTACAATAGATCTTAGTCCCTTAGCAAAAGTAAGATTTGTTTGAGGATTAACCTGGATTTGATTGACTCCTGTAATTTTATACTCTACAGGATCTTCAATAGTTGTAATATTAATATCAGGCTGGTTCAAAAGCTTAAGTAATGCATATAACGAAGTGGTCTTCCCTGAACCTGTTGGACCGGTAACAAGTATCATTCCGTATGGTCTTTCTGCGACTTTCTTCAATATTTCTAAATCTCTCTCAGCTAAACCAATATCTTTGAGATTAAAGCTTTTGACATATTCCCCAAGAACTCTGATCACAATTTTCTCACCATCAAGTATAGGTGTTATAGATACACGCAAATCGACTCTCCTATCACCGAGTTGATACCGAATTGAACCGTCCTGAGCTGAGAAGTGGTCATCAATGCGAAGCTTTGCAAGAACTTTAATAGTGTTTAGAATGTTGATAAAAAGTGATTTCTCCACTCTTCCAGCCTCTTGTAATACGCCATCAACACGGAAGCGAATTACGACCTCTTTTTCTTGAGGTTCAAAGTGTATATCTGAAGTACCAAAGTCAATGGCATCACGCACAATCTCCTCGACAATTGCAGGAGTAATACGTTTTTCTTCCTTAATAATTTTATTGAATCTAGCATTTAATGAATGTCGATAATACTTAAAAGTATTATCGATCTCAGATGATAATGCATAGTAGATATCTATCTTAAGCCTTGGGAAAATTGCAGAAAGTTTGTCCTTTAGTCCAGCCTGATCAGGTTTATCAGTAGCGATAATAGCCTCATCATCATTTATTTGATATATTATTACTCTTAATTCTTTAGCTATTGTAAAAGGTAAGACTAAAACTTGTTCTTTTGATGGATGATTTACTTTAAGATTTGCAAATTTGGTACCATAATACTCCGCTACAGCCTTACCAAATAAGTCCTCAGTCAATATATCCCTCTCATAAAAATAGCCTAAAATATCGGTTTTATTTCTTGCGGCAAATTTATCAGCTTCCGCAAAGTCAATAGCAGAGACATAATTGGACTTAAGTAGTATTTCCTTGAGCTGAGCAGTTTCAAAAAACATATTATTTTTGTAATATGTTATTAATTAATGAGACAATATTTGCGAGAGGTGTATCTGATTTAATAATAAAATCTATTGCTCCTAATTCCTTGGCTTTACGGATATCTTCAGGCTGTCCCAAATTGGAGGCAATTATTACTGGAAGTGAAGATGTTTTGGCCTTAAGCTCAGTTAGTACATCAAACCCATCCTTTATTGGCATTATTAAGTCCAAAAGAAGTAGGTCATATTGTTTAGAATCTATTGCTTTTAGGGCTTCAACACCGTTATATGCAATCTCGACATCATAACCTTCAAAAGTAAGCTTTAATTTCAAGGCATTTGCAATTGGTCTTTCATCTTCAGCAATTAATATTTTCTTATTCTTTAACTTCATATAAATACTTCTTATTGATCATTGTAGATATTTTTTGAACTTTTTCCAGACAAAGATATCCATAACAAATCCCAATATTGAGTTCTTGAGTTATTTAACTAAAATACTGATATGAAATTAATTAGCTGGAATGTTAATGGTATTCGAGCAATTCTCAAAAAAGGATTTCTGGAATTTATCGAGATAGAAAAGCCGAATGCATTATTTATCCAGGAGACAAAAGCAACTCTTGATCAGCTGAGTGATAAAACCATTAATTATGCAAATTACAAATCATATTGGTCATGGCCCGCTGTAAAGAAAGGCTATAGTGGCGTGGGTATTTATACAAATATCCAACCAAACGAGGTAATTGAGTTGAATGATCTTAAAAATCTTGGAGATGAAGGCAGGGTATTAATGGCAGAATATCCAGATTTTTATATTTTTGGAATTTACTTTCCAAATGGTGGGAGAGGAGAAGACAGAGTTAAATACAAATTAGAATTTTATGATAAATTTCTTAAAATTGCTTTAGAAATGGAGAAATTTAAACCGGTAATCTTCTGTGGAGATGTAAATACAGCACATAAAGAAATAGACCTAGCCAGGCCCAAAGAGAATGAAAAAACCTCAGGATTTATGGAGATTGAAAGAGTCTGGATCGATAAATTTATAAATGCCGGTTTCATTGATTCCTTCAGATTGTTCAATCCTGACGGCGATAATTATACATGGTGGGATATGAAATCCCGAGCACGTGATAGGAATAAAGGCTGGAGAATTGACTATTTTTTTGTATCAGAAAAATTGAAATCCAAAGTCAGGAATTGTTATCATCTTACTGATCAAATGGGCAGTGACCATTGCCCGGTAGTACTGGAGTTAGATTTTGATTATCCGCAAATCAAATCGCTAAAAAGATATGAAAATAAAACGGGTGAGGATCATTTATTATTTTAACATTAAGGTCTTTATATGTATGACAGCACTTCAACGGCTAAAACATTCCAGCTAAAGTTATCGGTTTTGATACAATATAGAAATGAGCAATAAAGTAATCCCTATTAGTATACTAACTGGTTTCCTTGGTGCGGGCAAAACCACTCTGGTGAATAAGATTCTCGAACAAAATCCCGGACGCAAATTCGGGCTGATTATTAATGAATTTGGAGAAGAAGGAATTGATGGAAGTCTTATTCAAGTTGAAAGTGACGAAGATATTGTGGAAATATCAAATGGTTGTCTTTGCTGTGTAGCAAGAGGTGATTTATTGAAATCAGCACAAAATTTAATTAAAACTGGTCAAATAGACTATCTATTAATAGAAACATCCGGACTAGCTGAACCTATGCCTATAGCACAAACATTCATGGCAGATAATTTGGATGGCCAGGTTATACTGGATGGAGTGATTTGCCTTGTTGATGCAGTAAATCATTATTCTTCGAAGGAGAATTTCAGGATTGCTATTGAACAGGTTTTGTCGGCCGATATTATCGTATTAAATAAATTGCAGGAAGCTGACCCAATAGAAATTGAAAAATTGAAAAAGACAATAAAAGAAGTAAATCCCTATGCTTATTTTCTAGATAATTACGGAGAGGTTGATACAAAGCTACTTCTGGAAACAGGCAAATGGACATTTGATAAAGTAGTTAACCAGGATAATGACGGAAGTCATAAATATTCGGATGATAATCATGCCTGTGAAGCCAACTTGGAGCATGAGCATGAAGAAGTTGATGAATTTGTATTTGTTACAGAAAAGAAATTTGATCTGGATAAATTCCAGGAATGGTTAATGGGTGCTTTCCCTCAGAATATTATTAGGTCAAAAGGATTTATAAGATTTAATCATAAATCCTATGAGCATTTCTTATTCCAGATGGTTGGAGCCAAAAAAATGCTTATTCCTTTCACCAATTCCAGAGAACTAAAAAATGCCCATAAATCAAGAATAGTATTTATAGGCAAAGATCTGGATGAACAAATGATTAGACGTCAACTTGAAGTGGTGCTGATAAATGAAACTTAGAATAGATTTGGAATATCTAAAGAGAAGGCAAAGAAATTTTAT
>CAZHCC010000082.1:0-4343 GCA_964530975.1 uncultured Candidatus Saccharibacteria bacterium | reverse complement strand
GTTTATGATTCCATAAATCATTTGTTATCTTTTGAACAATGGACACAAACGTTTAAAAGAGTTGCTGCAAATTTAAATCCAAATGGTTTATTTGCTTTTGATATGAATACTCTTAAAAAACTTAAGGAGATAGCAACTCAACAAGCTTATTCAGTAGAGTTCGATGGTAATTTTATGATGATGAAAGTTAATGAAGGAAAAAATGGTATTTATGATTGGGATGTAAAAATTTTTGAAAGAACAGAAAGTGGGTTATACAAATTAAATCAGGAAAAAATACAGGAAACATCTTTTGACGTTGATAGAGTAAAAGGAGCTCTAGAAGAGGATTTTGAAGTACTTGCTGTTACTAATTCTGATAGAACTCCTGTAACTGGAGATTCTAGAAGAGTGATTTTTGTGTGTAGAAGAAAGTAGTATTTACTAATTAATCTGGTACATACGGATCGATCAAATAAATAACTTTATTTCTCAAATCCACTAAAAGATTATTTCCATTAACATCCATTTCTTCTATAAATTTTTCACCTCCAAAATCTCTTATAATCTTTTTTATTGCTCTAATTACATCCCAATTATCTTTATCAATAAATGGTATTTTTTCTTCATCCCAAAGTCTAATTGTACTATCATGTCTTATCATTAAAGTGTATGCATTATTTTCATCAACCGCTACTGCAACGACTGGTATAATTTGAAGTGAATAAATTTGGCCTTCAATTTCTACGGTTTTACCTTTGATGGCTTGCATACCTCTTTCATTTATCTCAAATTGTTTTTCCTGGCTTTTACCTACAAACTTACTTAACGAAGAAATTTTTAAACAAAATTTTGTTCCAATTAAGCTATAAACTTTTCCTTTTGCATCATTTCCTTCTCCAATTAATTCAAAGATTTTATTATTTTCCAATTCTTTAGATTCAATTGCTTTAATAGATGAATTTATAGCATCAAGAATTTCTGTAGAAGAAACAATATCTAGAGTATTTTGATAGTAGAGATTTATGTTAAAAGTGAGCATTTTAAGAATTGTTTATAAGTTCAAATGATTTTTCTAAAACTTGTCCAGAATTTAAATTATTTATATCAACTACATAGTCCCAGACATCTTGATATGATTCAATAAATAATTGAATAGATTTTTTTGCAATGTCTCTAAATCTTTCAATCGATTCTAAATTAAGTTTAATAAAAGAATCCCAAAAATTTTCAATAACGAAACTGCCTACAAGCTTATGTTTTTCTTCCGGGGTCAAGTAGGATAAAAGAATTCTTTTATTTGAAGTTTTAATTGTATTTTTCATAATTTTAATAAAACGATTTTCTAGATTTAATAGTATCTTACATAAAACAAATAATATAATAATTAGAGTAAATTAATTTAATTGTTTAAAGATATATAGACTCTATTTTTTTTCCTTCTTTGGAAGATCAAATTCTACATTTGGATATATAGATTTAGTACTTTCATCTACACTTTCAGGTCTAAGTGTAGGGAACATAATGACATCCTTTATGGCAGGTCTATTTGCCAAGAAAGAAACAAACCTGTCAATACCCATTCCCCATCCAGCTGTAGGTGGCATACCAAATTCTAATGCAGTTACAAAATCAATATCTATTGTCATAGCTTCTTCACTTGTGCCTTCCTCAAGGCCTTTTTGATCTTCCGTCAGCCTATCAAGCTGGTCAATAGGATCATTAAGTTCAGAGTATGCTTTCAGCAGCTCAAAGCCGCAGCAGACTAGCTGCACACTTTCAATGTATTTCGGTTGATCAGCTTTCTTTTTTGCTAGAGGAATCATTTCAGCAGGGTAATCAAGAAGATAAATAGGTTGAATTATTTCTTTTCTGCAGGTCTCTTTATAGAATTCATCTAATAAATCTTTTAAAGGAGCATTTGCATTTACCTCGATTTTTCTGGACTTAATTTCACGAAGCAATTCTTCTTTTGTAATAGTGGAAATATCAACTCCGGTTTTTTCTAATATTAAATCTTTAAAAGTGATTCTTTTGATTGTAGAGAAGTCTAATACATATCCTTGATACTCAAAAGATGTTTTTCCAAAAATTGCATTCAGAACCTCATGAATAATATCTGTAGTAAGGTCCATAAGATTGTTATAGTCAGCATATGCCCAGTAAAACTACAACATCGTAAATTCTGGATTATGTGACCTATCAATACCTTCATTACGAAAATTTCTTGCAAACTCAAATACTCTCTCGAATCCTCCGACAATTGCTCTTTTTAAGTAAAGTTCAGGTGAAATCCTTAAATAAAATTCTGACTCAAGTGTATTGTGAAAAGTTGTGAATGGCCTTGCACTTGCTCCACCATAAATCGGCTGCAAAACAGGAGTTTCTACTTCAACGAAATCCTGCTTAATCAAAAACTGACGAATAATCTCAATTACCTTCGCCCTCAAAAGTAGATCCTGTTTAACCTCCTCATTTACATTCAGGTCGATATATCTTTGTCTATATCTTGTTTCGACATTATTAAATTCTTCATGTGCTAGTGGCAATGGTCTTAAAGATTTAGTTAAAAGTCTTAACTTTTTAATCTCGACTGATATTTCTTCTGTCTTCGTTTTTAAAACAGTACCTGTCGCTTCGACAAAGTCACCGGTATCAAGCAAAGTTATTTCATTAACTGAAAGTTCTGAGTTAACATAGTCAGGAACTTTTTCTTCGTCTGTCTTCCTCCATACAATCTGAATATCTCCGCTTTCATCACGGATTTTGATAAAGTTTAGTTTACCAAATCTTCTAATCGCTGTTATACGTCCAACTACAGTAACTGTTTGACTGTTTAAAGCGTCGAAATTACTTACAATATAGTTATTTCTATGTGTTCTTGAATTTTTTGCGGGATATGGATTAACTCCTAATGATTTAAGCTCATTTAATTTGCGTAATCTTTCATTCCTGAAATCTTGTATTGTTGCCATTTAACGTTTCAAAATATTTTATCGTGATTTAGTTACAATATCAAATATTAGCCCTAATTAATCAATAATATTGATGTAAAATTATGTAAATCGAATAAAGTTTTTGACTATATTAGTGTCGCTTAGTAAAGCTTATAATAAATGTATTTCACCTAAATTACCGTCAACATAAATCACTTTACCATTTTCAATTTTATCGATATCTACTCCAACTACGCATGCAATACTAAGTTCTCGACATACTACAGCGGCATGTGACAGCATTCCACCCATTTTGGTAACAACTCCATTAGAAGTCATTATATACATCATATCATTAGGTGACGTTGCTCTTGCAACAAGAATTTTACCTGAATCCCATTCAGCAACTTGTTTCAGATCAAGTCTGTAAGCGGTTCCTTTTGAGGTGTGTGGACTTGCAGCTTCACCAGCAATTTTGGTTATTCTATCAGAATACTCAGGTAAACCTTCTAGATTTGGTGCTTTTGTTTGTTGAGAAACTACTTCTTAAACAAAAACGCCTTTGTTACTGGTCTGCCTAATTTCTGTGGGCAAATTTGTCATAGAAAAGTATAAAAGAAAGTGTCACTTTAAACAATTTGAAAATTTAGAGTATGTTTGAATACGTTGGATTTGAATGGCTCAACATTGTGGAGGGTATAAGAACTTTATTGTTAGACTAATTTAAATATAGCTGTTCTACTGCTATATAGTCTACAATGCTTTGAGGTAAAAATGCTTGAAAACCATTATCATGATTATTTATCAATTCACGAATTTGTGTACTTGAGATATCCATCGGCAATTTTTCAATTATATGAATATTTTCTTTTTTAATTGTTAACTGAGCAAGATTATAGTTGGATCTGTTTATTACAATAAATTTTTCATCTTTTTCTGCATATTTCTGAAGTCTTAGCATTCCATCAAGTCCAATAAGCTGAGTTATCTCAATTCCAGATTGTGATTTTATTTCTCGTAATATTTCGCTAGTTTCTTTACCACTTTTATTATCAAGCTCATCGGTTTTTAAAACAACAGGAGCAGAAAGTTGTGATTGTAAATACTCGACAAATAGCTTTCCTAATTCGCGTCTTTGATCGTAAGTTGTTGAAATGATTTTGTCATCACGTTTCCCAGAAGGAAGAATCCAAACTTCATCAAAGGAAAATTGCTTAAGAGTTATTTGAAGTGAATCAACATGTCCAAGATGTGGGGGATTAAAAGCTCCTGGAAATAGAAGTATTTTTTTTATAAATGATTATGAGCAAGTGTATCAGAGAAGTCAATTTACATAAATTCTTCAAAATTTCTTGCAAGATTTTAGATAAGAAAAAGAATTAAGGTAGAGGTTAAGAATTTAGAATTGAGAAAAAATTCTGGCAAGTC
>CAZHCC010000081.1:0-4416 GCA_964530975.1 uncultured Candidatus Saccharibacteria bacterium | reverse complement strand
TTTAATTCCCTTTGCCATTTTTTGAGTTCACGATTTTGCAGTATAAGCTTTAGATCATCTGTTGTATTAGTTATAAAATCTCTTTCTCTCTTTGTACGTCTTAAAAGTTCGGTCCTTTTCTCAACATTGACTTTAACTATTAATTGAATCTGTCTGGAAATTTCGCCTATCAATTCACGGTTTTCCGATTTGTATTGATTTGCAAGAATGCTTTTCTCGATTGATCCTGCAATCTTTTTGGATATATTAAATATTCCTGATAACATAATTAGTGTTCTATCATATCAAATAATATGAAAAAACCTGTATAAAATTTACAGAAAAAAGATTTTAAGGCAAAGGTGTTTTTATCTAAATAAAAACGGTCTTGTGTCTATTTAGAATGTCCGGAATGAAATAGCTGGCACAATTGTTATTCTAGAATGTTGATAAATTCGATCATCAATTCAATTTACAACCGACTTTCAGCCAGTTCAAGTTTCTTGGAATCAAATGACAGGATTAGAAAATAATTTTTATAGTACTGTAAAGACAATTATTCTAATACCACTTTTACTACCAATGAGGACTTCGGGGAATGAAATAGCCGGAGCTACGGCTATTTCACATAGTCAATTAAAATTCTCTCATAATCTTTCTCTCTCAATTTCTTAAGAGCCTTGGCTTCGATTTGACGAATTCTTTCTCTAGTCACATTAAATTCCTGGCCTACTTCCTCTAAAGTCCTCGCGATACCGTCCTCAAGACCAAATCTTAATTCAAGAACCTTACGCTCACGATCATTAAGCTGACTCAATGCTTCGCGTAATTGTTTCTTAAGATAAGTATATTCCGCATATTTTTCAGGCGACTGGGCCCCTTCATCCGCAATAATATCTGCTAGTACTGAAGCATTATCATCACCGATTTGCATTTGAAGTGAAGTTGGTACTTGAGATATATTTTTGATTTCCAAGACTTTTTCTACTTCAATTTTCATATGTTTTGCAACTTCCTCATCTGTAGGGTGTCTTTGAAGTTTGATTGATAACTCATTAAGAGCCTTAGTGTATTGATTTATTGTTTCGATCATATGTACGGGAATACGTATTGTTCTTGCCTGGTCTGCAATCGCTCTGGTAATAGCCTGTCTAATCCACCAAGTTGCATAAGTCGAAAATTTATAGCCTTTTCTATAATCAAACTTCTCTACAGCTCTCATTAAACCTACATTTCCTTCTTGGATTAAATCCAAAAGATCTAAACCTCTATTCGCATATTTTTTTGCTAAAGAAACAACAAGTCTTAAATTTGCAGTGGTCAAATGTTGAGCACCCTCCTGATTACCCATCTCAATTTGTTTGGCTAGATAAACTTCTTCTGCCGCTGTCAAAAGAGGAATTCTTCCGATTTCCTGAAGATATGCTCGGATGGGGTCAGAATTAATATTAGCATGAATAGTCCGAAGAATTTTGATTTTCTTCTCCAATGTCAGTGGCTCAACACTATTAGAGCTTGAGGACGTTGTCGTTTCATCATCATCCATTCCAATCACCTCTACTTTATTTTGGTAAAGTTCGTAAAAAAGTTCTTCTAATGCGCTTATGTCATTCTCAGGTTCTGCAAATTGTGATAGCAAGTCTTCCTGAGTTAAAAAACCTTGTAAGGTACCCTTTTCAATAATATTTGAAATAATTCTTTCGTTTTTTTTGCTTGGCTGAAGCTTTTTAGAACTCATATGTATTATTCCTCGCCACTGGCGAGAACTGGGAATTATATAATTTTTTCCAATTTTAATAAAGGCAGTTTTACACTATCTTCTTATAAAACTTAAGTGAGGCGAAATTACACTGTTCCGATAAAAAATGGAAACATCAAATAACTGATATAAATAATAAAGCCTTTATCCTAATCTGCTATGGATAAAGGCTTTTTAGACTATTTATAAATTATAATAAGTTTTGATTTTATTTCTTATTTGTCCTCCAATTACAAGAAATACAACTCCACTCATGACCATAAGTGTAAATGCGATAAATGTTGGTAATGCTGCCTGAAAAAAGTTAACTTGTTCAACTTTAGTATCAATAAAGTATTCAGCCTCGCCAAGTTCTAATTCGTCTGTGGTCACTTTGAAATAATCAGTTACCTGTTGTGACTGGGAAAGCTTCTCAATTTGAGAAACTGGTTTTACCTCACCCTGAATCTTTCTTGTTAATAATGGCAGCTGGCTTGGATTTGCTACATTAAAAGTCTTGTCAAGGTCATTTGTCAATTGTGATGTTGCAGCTGATCTGATCAGGAATGGACCTGTAGCATCGAATGCTTTTGATTTATCACTAATCAGTCCCATAGAGTAAAGGTTTGACTTACTTTCTGTCATTCTGCCTTTGCTGGTTCTTTGAGTTGTAATCTGGTATGAATCAATAAAGATTGTATCAACTTCTACATAATCACCTGATTTTAACTGATTCGCATTTGTAATAGTTTTTCTCTCATTACTGAAATTTTTATCTGTAAGCGTAAATGCAGCTATTGCAAGTGTTGCTAGAAAGCAGACAGCCAATCCAATTGATGCCGCGCTTCTTAAGAAGTTAAGTCCTTTATAACTTAATGGTTCCTTTTTTGTCTCTGTTGCCCGATTATAATAATCAAAAAGCTGTTCGGAATCATTGAATTTACTCTTGAAAAGTTTGAAATTTTCCATATCGAGGAAAATACTTTTATCGCCTTTGATAATCTGATATCCCTGAGTGAATTTTGGTGTAATTGGGATTAGAGAAAATAAATAACACTTTTGGAAATGTCTAAGTGTTTGAGTTTCATTTTCGTTCACAGACTCGTCCTGGTTTATTAACGGCTTAAAGTTTTTATCCGTCCTTTCAACCTGATTTCTATATTGTATCCAATATATCATGAGTGATTATATAATGGATTTTCTGTTTTGTACATTAAAATATAACAGTTGGATTGTTCTGCCCGTTAAAAAGAAGTTTTAATTAGGATCCCAGAAAATAGTCTCAACCAAGGTTTTTTAGTTTATAATATACTAAGTAATTCTGGGGTATTAACAGCTTTGGAGGTACGGGCGGGAATTGAACCCGCGCATAAAGGTTTTGCAGACCTCTGCCTTACCACTTGGCTACCGTACCAGATTTCGTACTTTACCATGGTGATTATAGCCATTGGTAATTAATTAGTAAATTAAATGGATGTTGATTTGGCAAAAGGCGTTCTAAAGTGCTAAAACTCTCAGTACTCTTTGACTAGATTTTAGTATAATATAAATAGATGGAATTTTACTCCGTTATTATTGTAATTCTTATTTTTACCGCTCTGATCGGGCTCGGGCTATACTTGCTATTTATGTTATTCTTAGATGGGAAGAGACGATCCATTCAGGAGGATTATGTTGAAGAACAGGTCTACTTCTCAGTTAGAGTCCCCAGAGATAATGAATATGAAATAGCAAATGCAGAGCAGATGTTTGCTGGGTTATATTCACTTTTTGAAAAGAAACGATTTAGCAGGCTTTTTAAGGAGCAGATCTGTATTTCATTTGAAATTGTTGCAATCAAGGATAAAATCAAATTCTATGTCGTTTGTCCAACGAAGGTTTCTGAGCTTGTCGAAAGGCAAATATTTGGAGCTTATCCTACCGCAGAAGTAATAGCGGTAAATGATTATAATGTTTATCCGGAAAATGCTTTTATCGAATTTGCTGAATTGAGGCTTGATAAAGATTCACATTTGCCAATTGTACTTCAGGATAAACTTGGTATGGATCCAATGAATTTAATAACTGGCTCTCTAAGCAAAGTAAGTAATGGAGAGGCTTTGGTAATTCAATATTTAATTTCTCCCGCTGATGATAAATGGCGAAAAATAGGTAGAGCTACATTAAATAGTATTGAAAAAGCCCAGAAGGACCCTGAGAACAAATCTCCATCAAAATTACCCCAAGAAGTTATTCAAGGGATAAGCGAGAAAGTTGCTAAAATCGGATTCGAATTGACTATTAGAATTATATCTGTAGCCAAGTCAAAAGAAGTAGCTAAGCTTAATTTGACTAATACTCAAGCAACATTCCAGCAATTTAATAACCCTGAAGCCAATAGATTTTCAAAGCTTAAACTTGGAAGTCTTGAAAGTTATTTTCGCCAAAAATCTATTGTTCATGATTTTATTAAGCGCATTCCTCCTATCTGGTCGGGCGACTCTGTCCTAAACACTGCTGAACTTGCTACCCTTTTCCATTACCCAAGTAAGAAAGTAGAAACACCCCATATCGAGTGGTTACTTGCCAAAAAAGCACCTGCAGACGAGACAGTTGCATCAAAAGGACTTTGGCTTGGAACCGCATCATATCGTGGGCAGGACAAAGACATTGCAATGGGTGCAATTGATGATCGACGAAGGCATATGTACATTATTGGT
>CAZHCC010000080.1:0-4427 GCA_964530975.1 uncultured Candidatus Saccharibacteria bacterium | reverse complement strand
ATGATATTTTATTCTTCTGGGTTTCCCGAATGATAATGCTGGGTTTATTCAGAACAGAAAAAGTTCCATTCAAGGATGTTTATCTCCATGGTTTAATTACAGATAAAAACGGGGATAAAATGAGTAAGTCAAAAGGCAATGGAGTTGAGCCCGATGAATTAATAGAAAAATATGGAACAGATGCATTAAGATTTAGCTATGCAATGGGGAGTGCTCCAGGCACAAATATCGCAGTGTATGATGAAAAAGTTAAAGGACTTAGAAATTTTGTCAATAAGATATGGAATGCTAGTAAATTCGCTATGATGAATCTTGAAGACTTTCCTCAATTTGAATTATTTAATGTAATTAACTCAGTCACAAGTGCGGAAGACCTTAAATTGAAAATGAAAAATGAAAAATTTACTGTTGAGGCAGATGATCTAGAAATGATTGAAAGGCTGATAGAAACCGAAGAAAAATATCATAAATTCTATTCCCAATATCGATTCGGACTGATGTCAGAAGAACTTTATGAAAGTTTCTGGCATTATTTTTGTGATATTTATATTGAAAAATCCAAATCAAGAGTCTGGAAGAATAAAGAAACCGGCGAGTATTCTTCAACAGAAGAATCAAGGAAGGCAGCCCAGTCAATACTTTATTATAGTTTGAAATCATATTTGAAAATGCTGCATCCATTTATTCCATTCATTACCGAGGAAATCGCACAATATCTTCTGGAGGATGGTAAATATGAGAAGCCTTTAATGTATTTATAGAGGAAATGTTAAGGGGAAGGGGAATACTATAGAAAATTACATCCAGTATAAAAGATCCCTATTCTCTTTTGCGCATTTTTCTATAAATAGTTTCTAGGGTTAAGTTCTCTGTTTGAAGACCAGTTCCTTCAAATAGTTCCTTCTTGCAGCTTCCTCATAGGTTTCTCCAAATCTTACTTTACCTCCAATTCTTCCAATTTTTCCGAAATATGAATGCTCTAGTCTTCGATTTAGTAAAAACTCAATTTCTCCTAATTTTTCATTTTTTCTTACTCCATAAATCAAAACTGTGACTTTTGGTTGTTTTTCAACAAGTTTGGTTTCGTCATCAAGAGAATTTACATAATCTTTCCCAAAGTCTGTTAACTGATATTTATCTTCTGTTTTACTTACTAAATTTAAATCTAAAAGTTTTTTCAAGTGATAATTCATATGCTCGCTTAGAAGACCCTCAATTATCAAATCATTAAAACGAGATGATTTTGCTATTGAAAGTTTTTCTAAAATTTCTTTTTGGTATTTATGAACTTTAATCTCGGTTTGCATATTGAGATTGTAAAGCAGAAAGTTTAAGAATCAACTGAAAAAGAATTTAGCTTTGTGAAAAAGTTTCTTTTAACATTGTTTTTAAAGTACTCTTCCCTTTATCAGTTTTTAAATACTTCTCTCTTCTCTTAGCATCTTTCATATTTGTATATCCTTCAAAAAAGATTAAATCAAACGGCATATAATATTTTGTTGAAGTTACTCCACCAGAATTATGCCTTTCGAGTCGATTTCGAAGATTTTCAGTGTAACCAGTGTAGATAAAGTCTTTATTGATACTGTTTAAAATATAAACATAATAAAATTTCATGATTTTTATATTAGCTAAAATCAACTGGAAAGTCAGGGTTATATAATTTTGAAAAACTTTAAGAAGAAAAAGCAGGATCAGGGTAGTTTTGCACCGACATCGACAGGCTCCTGCACCATGCGGTGCAGGGCTCATGCACCACTTGCATCAAAAAAAGTTAAAAAAGAAAATCTAGCTACACGGGAGGCGAAGTCATGCACCGACTGGTGCATGGCTGGATCGCCTGGATTCGAACCAGGAAAAAAGGCTTCAAAGGCCTCTGTGATACCGTTTCACCACGATCCAAATTAATATGATAATTTTATATGATGTAATTTGCTAATTCACCTATACTCTTAGCCTACTTTATAAGTATAAAATTACGAAATTACGAAATTATCCTATGGATTATTACATAAAATACTTGATGTGTCAGCAGAATTATCTTGATATAGATGGGAACAATACGTCGAATGGCAGAAATTTCTTTTCACCTAAAAAGGCTGTAAATAGGAATACAACCTCATCTCCTCGACTGCTAATTTCCACAGGGAAACCTAAAGTGCCCTTCTTTAGTTCAAACCATCCGGCACCAAAAATAGTATAAACAAGTTCTAATTTAGCTCTTGAAGGTAAATATAGAAAAGTTGGGTCTAAATCAATTTCGTCAAACCTAAATCCCCCATTATAACTTGGGGCTATAACTATAAAGTTTACAGGAAATGTGCATTTATTTGCAATTGGTAAAATGACTCTTCCCCAATAACTATCAGGGGAAACAGAAGGATCAATTCTTGCATATTTTCCATCAGCAACAATACATTGCATGATGATCTCCTTACCGGAATCATTATTTGGCAAAAAAGCCTCAAAACCGAATTGATCTTGTACAAAGGTTACATATTCCAAATTTATCGTCTCAAAAGGAGTCAAAGTTATCTTCTGCCCATTATTTGTTATTAAGACCCTTTCTATACCAGAAAAATTTACAATTCTTGTTTGATTTTCACCAATATCATAAATCCCAAATGGAAAAGCATCAGATCCAATATTTTCCGCTTTCACTGTAGGATATTCACTATATTTCCCATAACTATTATCTAAAGAGGGTATCGAAAGCCGTGATATAAACCCATTTTTGACCTGCCTTACAACCATACGCTGAAATGTAGCAGTGGAATTCCAAGAATATGCTTTTTTATCATCTATTAAATCTAAACTTGCTCTCCCGATTGAATCAATAATTGAACCTCTTCTAGCCATTGCTTCAAGAATAACGGTAGTGCCATTTCTTTGTGCCCAATCTGGATAACCAGGTTCTTTAGCAAGTTGATTTGCTCATGCAACAGCTATATAAGTTAAATTTGGCGAATTAGCAAGCAGTGCCGTCTCAACAGAATTGGAAACAGCATTTGCGTTTCCAATTTGATCATATGCTACTCCTTCCCATGGAGATAGTGCTGCACCGGCATAACATTCTTCAGATATATATAATATCGGGAAATTTTTATAAGATGCTAGATACCTTGTAAAATCTTCATATCTCATACCCTTATCATCAAACCAATGTCTTTCAACCCCTCCATGGGTCATACTCAAAATAATCACTCTCCCATACTCATGCTGAGATAGAACTCTATCCCTAAGGGTTGCCAGCTTTATAGCGAAATCCGTCTTACTCGTGCGATCATAAGTATATGAATTACCATATTTATAAGCAGTATCCGGCTCACTAATTGGAGCTAAAGTATATACATTACCACTTAAATCTTGGGGAGACACTCCAAGTCCGACCGCAATTTTCTCGACAGAATCATCAAAGATAGATGCCGGTAGTAAGTCGTTTATTTGGGGCCATTCTATTCCAGTTCCTGATATCGTAATAATAGCCGTTTCTGCTCCTCGTCTGTCCAGAGGGATATTTGAGTATATTGATTCATAAAGTTCAGATGGAAATCTCTCATCAATAGTAGCCAGTAATCCTGCAGTAACAATTAGGGATGTTATTTTTGACCAAATATTTTTGGGCAAAGATAAATTCTGGTGAGTTTTACTTCTGCATATTAAGCCCTCATCTACCATACCTAATTGTAACATAGCCCTATAGTACTTAATCATCGGCGTGATGATTGGCAAAGCTCAGCTTTTAAACTATAATATGAAATCTTCAATATATAAAGATATTATGGTTAAGATCAGACTGAAACAAACAGGCAAAAAGAATGCCAAAACATACAGAATTATTGCTATGCATTCTACAAATAAGAGAGATGGTAAGCAATTAGAAATTCTTGGCAATTATAACCCGCTACCCGATAAATCCAAAATGGCTTTGAATGTAGAAAAAACCGAAGCATGGATAAAAAAGGGTGCAATTATGACTCAAAGAGTTACAAAGATTTACAATCTTGTAAAAAGTAATAAACTAGAAGCATAATATATTAAAATATTAACCTTATGGATAATGCTCAAGACCCACAAATTCCAGGAATGATTGATTTATCTCCTGACGCAGATACCTACTCATCCAATGACGATGAAGGCAGACCAAATATCAGCTCTGAGCAATTACATGCTTTTACCAAATATATTGTTGAAAATATCGTAACCATCCCGGATCAAGTTGATATTGTAGTTGTACAAGACGTACCCGGTTCTTATACCGTACATATCAAAGTTGCAGCGGAGGATAAAGGCCGTGTTATAGGCAAAAAAGGTAATACCATCAATGCAATCCGAGCACTTGTAAGAGTATTTGGAAGAATTATAGTATTATTACAGGATTAAATTGAATTAGATTATTTAAAGCCCTCGAAAGAGGGCTTTTTTGT
>CAZHCC010000079.1:0-4459 GCA_964530975.1 uncultured Candidatus Saccharibacteria bacterium | reverse complement strand
GTTATCCTTTTGATAAATTTCTACGTGAGTATGTACACCAGTTGAATTTCCAGTTGTACCCATGAAACAAAGAGGGGATCCATATATTGCTTTCGATCCATCTAATGCGATAAAAGCATCACAATGACAATATGAAACTTTAAAATAATTATTTGTTACAGTTGAACAAAGTGCTCCATTTGAATCTTTTGAGTTACTTACATCACCAAAAATTATTGATTGATTAATTGCGTCTTTTGATTTTTTACCCGGATTTTCCTCATACCATTTACCCGAAGGAACAAGGTCAATTCCGGTATGAACATTAACTTCTCCATTAATAATTCTTACAATATTATAACCAGAGGTTATACTTATTAAATCCGATCGATTTAACCCAACAGGATTACCGTATGGGATTTGTATCAATCCTTTATAAAGTAAATACCATTCCTTGACTTGTTCTTTATTAGCGTAAGAATATTGATCAATCTTTTGCTCACTATCACCTACATATTGGTTTAAAATATTTGCTAAAGTAAAGTAATTGTCACAAATGCTAATTTTTTCAACTTTACCGTCCTCATCCCCATCTATAGAAAATTTATCCCAATCAGCTTTGGTAATTTCTAAAAAACTTTTTTCAACCTCTAGTTCTTTTTCATTAAAATCTACAATTACTTTTCCATATGCTGCAAGTAATTCAAAATCAAGTTGAAATTTATTTTTACTTTTTTCAATACATTCTTTATGAGTTGCAGGTATTTGTTCAATAAGTCCTCTAGAATTTGCTAGTTTTTGTAATGAAATACTTTCAAGGCCAAAACATGAAAGTAAAATTATAGATAAAATAACCAGTACAATAGTTATTTTATTTTTCCATAAAATTTGAACAAGAATTGGTGCAGCAATTGGAACAATTTTATTTGACGCTGTTGCCAAAGCATTACCTGCGAGATCATCGACTTTGCTTGCAATATTTTTTGATTTATTAAGTAATTTATTATCTTCCATAGGTTGTTATTGGACATTCAAAGTAAAATTAGATGTAACTTTCAAGCCCTCTACTTGAGCAGTAATGCTTGCATTAATGACACCTGTATTGCCGTTTGGAACTACAAAAGAAATTTTAGAATTTCCAGAATTACTCGTAGTTGGCATATCAAGTATTTGGTTTCCTGATTTCCAAAAGATTGTAATTTTTAGATTTACGCTAGGAATTAGACTTCCATCCTGATCTTTTGTTATGCAATTTAAATCTACATTTTGCCCACTCTTAGGCAGGGTATTTGTAACAGAACAAGATAACTTTAGTGCAGTTAAACTTTTAACTGGTATAGTAGTCGGTATAGGTTTTATTGTCGTTACGACAATAGTTGGCTTAATCGTAGGAGTCGAAATTGGACTTGAAGTTGGGCTTGGTAGTTGAGAAGGAATACTTGTTGGATTTATTATTGGTGTTGGAATTATGATTCTTTTGATTATCAATGAACTTTCTGTTTTTTGATTTTCTGGACTTATGACTTCAATAAGTAATTGATTTTCTCCAATAATTAAATCAATAGAACCATCGAATTTTCCATCAGGTTGAATTTCGACTTCTTCATTATTTATAATTGCTTTATTTCCTGTTTCTGTTTTTGCAATAACCATAATTTTTTCTTGAGTTGTTTCTTGATTGTTTTGTAAATTCAGAATTTCCAAACTTGGTTTTGAAGTGATTGCACCAACTTCTTTTACTTCTGTTGATTCTTGGATGATGGTAGAAATTTGCTTGGAATTTCCAAAAAAATAGTTCTCGACAAATAATCCAATTCCATATAGAAAACTTAGAATTATCGTTAAAAATAAATATCCAATTTTAAGTTTTGGTGCAATTATCTTATTCATTTCATTATTCCTTTCTTACTGAATCGTTCGCATTTGAAGAAAATATTTTTCTTTCATGAGGTGTTGGATAAATATATAAATGAGAATGAATATTTCCCTTGATAAAAAGAGCCTGTCCTTTAGCAAGTCTCGTAATATAATCTTGCTCAATATCTGACAAATCAAAAGTTTGCACTAAATGCGGAATTGATTGTTTCTTTTGCGAAAGAATCAATGCAGTATCAGCATTTTTAGCTATTACACTACCTTGTGGCGTATTCAAAAAATCATCCACATCTTGCGAAATACAGATAACTCCAAGATTATATTTTCGTCCACGTCTTACTAAATTTTCTATAAAATTTGCTGAAGATTCATCTTTTAAAAGCAAATGAGCTTCATCTATTATTAGAATTTTTTTATCTCTATCTGCCAAAACTTTTTGCCAAATAAAGTTAGACAGATAAAAAATAGCGGAATGTTTTTCTTGATCTGGAACTTTTTGAATATTAAAAACAATCATTGGAGCGTTAAAATCAATTTCTGTACTTGTGGAATTATCATAAAGATCTCCAAGTTCACCTTTCTTGGAATATTCGAGGAGTTCAGTAGCAATTATTTTCCCTTTTAAGCCATTTTTTTCAAAAACAGAAATTAAATCTGTAATTGTAGGTGGTTCTTTTTTATAAGATAAAAGATCTTCAAGAAAAATCCCTTTTGAAGCATAAGTTTCATTTACACATTTACTAACTAAGCCACGATTATAAGCTTCTTCTGAGAGCCAAATCTTGAGCAAACCTTTTACAACTCCTAAATGAGTTCTCATTATTTCTTTTGATTCACTTCCATTTGAGAAGAATTGAAGTGGATTTACTTTAGTTTTACTTTCTGGATTTATATCAATATTTGTCCCACCGACAGAGTCGCATAATGTTTTAAATTCTCCTTCTGGATCAATTACAAATACTTTTATACCTCTAAATAAACTACGATATGCTTCAAGTTTTGCAGCAAAGCTTTTCCCCGCCCCACTTGTTGCAAAAATAATCCCATTAAAATTTTTTGAAGATTTAGAAAACCTATCGAATCGTACTTTCGAACCTCCCATGGTGATTCCATAAAAGATACCCTCAGGATCATTTAAGGTTGCAGATGTAAATGGTAGTGAAGAAGAGATATTTTGACTCGTCAAAAAGAATTCTTCATTAATTAAGTTTTGATTTTTAGGTAAAGTTTCCAGTGCATCTTTTTGCTTATAAGCTAAAGAATGTATTTTGAGTTGTTTTGCATAGGCAAAATCTTTTAATGATTTAACACTTTTATCCAAGTCCTTTTGATCTATAAATGACAAGTTTATATACATGCTCATTGAATAAAGCTTTTCTAAACCACGAACAATTGAATCCTCAATACTTCGAGCATCTTGTATAGCTTGCTCAATATCAGTTGTATGAAGTTTGCCTTTTTCTTGCTTATCGTAAAATTGTGCTGAAAGATTTGTGATACGATTACGCAATCCACTAAGTGCTTTCCCTGAATCGATTGGTTTTATAAACTGTGTAATTACTAATGGTTCAGAATAATTCATTAAATCGTGAAGCCAATTAGGATGAATAATCTGAGGAAATTCAGTGACCATAAATGACTCATTTGCTTTTTCTGCTGATAAAACAATTCGACCTCTATCAAGAACTTTTACAAATTTCAGATCTTCTTCAAATAAAATCTTTTTATTTTGTTTTCGAGCCATAGACTTGATAGCAATATTTTCTATACGACTATTCAAATCTCTAATTGCAAATTTAGTTTGGGTTTTAAAGTATTTTAAAAAATACATATTTATTGTCTGTGTAAAATAAAATTTGATAATGATTCCATTTCAGTTTCATCTAAAGCTACTAGTTTTATTTTTGACTGTTCTAATAACTTTCCGAACGAGTTTTCTTGATTCTCAATTTTTTTTATTGCATCAGATCGAATTCGAGAATTTGCAGAAATGACAAGATAAAAGCTTCTCTCAATTGTTTGACTAAATTTAGAATATTCAGAAAGATACTCTTTGCATTTCTTACGTAAAAGACCATTTAGACTCTTTAATCTTTTTTCTTCAATATCTAAACCAGATTCATCAGTAGCATATCTTTGGATTGTGATAATCTGGATTTGTTCGGTAAGAGCAAAAAGCGATTGCTGAATATATTTTTTAAAGATAAGAATTTCCTCTTCACCACTCATTGCAAGATTTACAGGTTCAATACGATAAATTTTGCAATATGAATATGGATTTGTTTTCATAACTCCATTTTCTAAAGCTAAATATTGGTGTATTACTTTTTCCTTTTTAGAGAAAAGAAACTTCAAATAATCTTTAATAAATAAATGCATAGGCCGACCATATACATCTAATAAGAATGGCATAAGCAAAAAAAGAACTATTAACTCCAGAACTATTTGTGTATCAGTATTAAACCTTGAAGAAGTCCAAATGAAAAAAGAAAAAGTAATGCCTAAAGCTAAAACAAGATTTCTCCTATTAAGAAATAAAGACAAAAGCCCAGTATTTTTATTTAGTTTTGGTGGTACTATTTCTTGTGTCATTATTTTTTTTAGG
>CAZHCC010000078.1:0-4472 GCA_964530975.1 uncultured Candidatus Saccharibacteria bacterium | reverse complement strand
GGGTTCGCAGTTATCTCAGGATTTGGAGAAATGCCTGCAAGAAGAATAGTCATTGAGGACAATAATATGGATATATTTTGGTCAAAAAATAGAATTTATATTTCAGAAAAAGTAAATATTGTTCCGACAAGGATTTTTGAGCATCCATTCTGGGGACTGACAGGCAAGATTGAACCGAAAAATGAACTTACCGCTCAATTAGATTATAATAGTGAGAAAATTGAAGTGTATTTAAAAAATTTAGAAAATAATGGCAAAAAATAGTTTTGATAATTCAACTTATACTGATATCTTAAGAGATAGTACCGTTACAAAAAGTACATATAATACTATAGTAGTCGTTCTTCTTTTTTCTATTATTTCCTCATTATTTGGATACTTCGTGGGTACTACAAATCTCCTTCAAAGAGCTAGAGGGATTCTTGATATTACGCTTAATCCGACAAGTGATCAAAATGCTACTCAATATACAAATGATGAACTTAATCGTAAATTAAATGGGAATGCTTATGATCTTGCACTTTATTATCAAATCGCCGCTAATCTAAAGGATAAGTATGTTGATCCTTCGCAAGTTACCGATGAAAAACTTTTTGACGGTTCACTTAAAGGATTGGTTTCAAGTATTGGGGATTCCCCTACGGTATATATGAACAGGGACGATTACAAAAAATACCGAGAGGGGTTTTCTGGTACGTTTCAAGGAATAGGTGTCAGACTGGAATATGATAAAAATAGAGTTATAGTCTCTGATGTGATAGAGAATTCCCCAGCTAAATTAGGTGGTGTTCAGCAGGGATTTATTTTTCTCGAAGTTGACGGTAAGAATGTAGAAACAAGTCTTATTGAGGATGTAGTAAATTTAGTAAGGGGAGAGTCTGGATCAAAGGTTAAAATTAAATTTTTTGATCCACTAAAAAATACAAATATAGAAAAAGAAATAACGAGAGCACCCATCACCGTCGAGTCAATGAGGCTAATCGAAAAAGATAAAGATACAGTGGTTTTTGAGCTATCAAGATTTACTGAGGATAGTCTTGATACTTGGACAATGAAGTGGAATGCTTCAGTAAAGACAATTCTGGAAAAAGGATATAAGAATATTATTCTTGATATGCGTGGGAACCTTGGAGGATATCTGAATGCAGCTGTGTATGCGGCGAATGACTTTCTGGGACCTGATACACTTATTCTTACAGAAAGAACAAGGGCAAATGGAGATAAACAAATACGTACTACGAATAAATCACCAAAACTTAAAGATAAAAAAATAATTATTCTTGTAAACGGAGGAACTGCATCTGCTGCAGAAATCCTTGCTGGATCTCTAAGACAAAATAATGATAAATATATGGTCTTGGGTGCAAGGACGTATGGAAAAGGTACTGTTCAGGAAACTTACAATCTTCCAAACGGCGGAGCATTAAAGGTAACAACGGAATACTGGTTGATGCCAAATGGTAAGAAGCTGGATAATCAGAATCCAATTACTCCTGACAAAGAATTGGTTCAGGATCAGGAGAAATTTCGCCAGGGATATGATAATATTCTTGAAGAAGCTTTAAAACAAATCAAGAGTTAATCAAAAAATAGTAGCTTCTTCATACAAAATTCATGAAGAATTGTTAACTTTAAATTATGGATAATAATAAAAAAAGAAGAAATCAGATAATTGGTCTTTGCTCTGGGGTTGTCATTCTGCTTTTTTTGGTATTTTGCAGTATATTTACTATTTTCAGTTTTGGAAATATACCTGAAGTTGGGATATTTAATAAAGTAAATAATTCGAATAAAATTTTATCAGAAAATTTTATCTCCAATGAAACATATAAAGCGCAAAGCGATTTAATTACTCTTGTTGAGAAATCTCAGCCAGCTGTTGTCACTGTATCTGTAAAGGCTCCAGGTAAGTTGCAAAATGGTTCGATAAATACTATTGCAGGACGGACTATTGGTTCGGGAACAGGTTTTTTTATTTCCGAAGATGGACTTTTAATTACAAATGAACATGTAGTTTGCGGTGCAAAAGCAAGTGATTTGGTAATTATCGCATCCGATGAGAAATCATATCAGGTTGATGAAGTAGCAAAAGATCCCACACAGGATATTGCAATACTTAGAGTTCGCACAAATGGAGAGAAAGTATCCTCATTAAAATTTGCAAATCAGAATTCTGAACTTAAAGTAGGTCAAGAAGTACTCGCTATTGGAAATCCATTTGGTGATAATCCAGGTACAGTTACTCAAGGCATAATTTCAGGTTTAAATAGAAATGTTTCGGCATTGGGATCATGTGATGGACAAAACCAGTCCAAGGACTATGAAGGAGTATTACAAACCGATGCCGCAATTAATAGCGGAAATTCTGGAGGACCTCTTCTCAATATGAAGGGAGAAGTGATAGGTGTAAATTCTGCAACACTTAGAAGTGCAAATAATATTTCTTATACAGTGCCATTTACTGCAGTGACAAGAATTCTGGACCGATATCTAAAAAATAATAATAAAATTACTTTGCCTTTTCTTGGAGTAACACATTCAATAATCACCCCAGAAATGGCACAGAGAGAAAGCCTTCCATCCGGTGCATTGGTAAGTTCTGTTCAAGCAAATAGCGCAGCTCAAAGAGCCGGTATTAAGAGAAATGATATTATTACAAAGGTCGGCGATAAAAGGGTGAATTTTTCTTTGATTGCCACATTAAACCAAAATTTTGAACCTTATCAAGTGACAATAATTGAAGTTTACCGCTCTGATAAAGAAGATTTGAGCGATGGACGTTCTATTGTATTAAACATTACATTGGATCAGAGAGAAACCTCGGAATAAATGGATTTTAATCTACAAGATAAAATTAAAAAAAGTTTTTCATCCGTTAGTTTACCCATATTAAGTGGCAAAAAACTAACGGATATTGCCGATTCAGACCCATCTGTAGAACAAATCTCAAGACGTAAAGAAAAAGAGATCGAGTTAAAGCCTCTGGAAATCGGTTTTAAGGTCGAGTCAAGATTTGAAACCTTTCAAAGAGAATTTCGCAAAAAACGAATTTACTATTTTGAGGAGCTTAAGATTGGAGGGTTTTATTCAGACCTCTGGATGTGGAATCTTGTTTTCATAAATTTGCTGGCATTTATAATTACTACTTTAATGATTTCTCAAAACTATACGTTTTTACCAGGAATTATTGGAGTGAATACCAATGATGATAGATATCTGGACTTAATACTTCCAAAAAGTACATTATATATACTCCCTGCCTTCCATATTATAGTCACAATTGTAATTTTGTACTTCGGTTCAAAGTCGCAAAAACGACTTTCACATCTTTTTGCTTCTTCTTTTTTTCAGGTAATTGTTATCATTATATTTGAAATTATGGCTCTACAGTCATATATACAGTATTTCCGCTGAAAATATATACCAAAAAGTTCATAGCTTTCAAGTATCTCTTTTTTATGGCATAATTTGTCTGTTAGAAAGGAACTTTCTATATTTAATGGAAGACAAAAATAATTTATATAAATTACTAGATCAATCCCTAAAAAAGGTTAAAATTAACACTTATAAAAAAGGGGATGTCGCCGAAGGTATAATAGAAAAAACCGAGGCAAGCTTTATGGTTGTCAAAATCGATGATGTATTTGATGCAATCGTGGCATCAAGCGAAATCAATAAGGAATCGAGCATTGATTTCAAAGTTGGTGAAAAAATCAAGGTTTTCATACTTAAACCAGAAGACGATTTTGGTGTGATGGTGGCTTCTCAAAAGAGAACCTCAACTTCACAAAGATGGGACTTACTTGAAGAAGCCTTCAAAAATGATGAGTCTGTTCAAGTTGAAATAGTTGAAGCCAATAATGGAGGTGTCATAGTGAATATCGATGGTGTTGTAGGATTTATCCCAACATCTCAATTGGATCCTAATAAAGTTTATAAACTTGAAGGTGCCGAATCAGGAAGCAAAGCAGAAATGCAAAAGGATGTTACTCGTAAGCTTAGTGACCTGGTCGGTACAAAAGTTAAGGTAAAGATTATGGAAGTAGAAAAAGAGAAGAATAAAGTTATCTTCTCCGAAAAGCTTCTACTTAGTGATCAGCCTTCTGAACTTAGAATGCATACTATGCAAAATATTAAGATTGGTGACGATCTTGATGCCACAGTAACAGCAGTTACAAGTTATGGTATTTTTGTTAATGCACAGGGACTTGATGGGCTTGTACATGTTTCCGAGATTTCATGGGATAAGGTTGAGAATCCATCAGATTATGCAAAGGTTGCAGATAAGGTTAAAGTAAAACTTATAGATATGAGCGAAGATGGCAAGAGAGTTGCTTATAGCATGAAGCAATTATCTGAGGATCCATGGTCTGAAGTATCAGAAGATCTAAAAGTTGGTGCCAAAGTTAATGGTACTATTACAGAAATTGAAGACTATGGACTTATCGTTAAGATTGGTGAGGGAGTAACCG
>CAZHCC010000077.1:0-4490 GCA_964530975.1 uncultured Candidatus Saccharibacteria bacterium | reverse complement strand
AACTGTAAAAACATTTTAAGACAAGAACCAGTACAAGCAACAAGTATTGAAGAACTCAAAAGATTATTAAAACGAGAAGCAGGAGGAATCATATTTTCAACTATTCAGAAATTCGAACCAGAAGCAGGAAAAGATGTGTTTGAATTACTTTCTGAAAGGTCAAATATAGTTGTAGTTGCTGATGAAGCTCACAGAAGTCATTATGGCTTTGGTGGTAAGGCAATTGTTGATGAGAAGTCTCAAAATGTTTTAATGAAATATGGACACGCAAAATATATTCGTGATGCAATTCCAAACGCTACATTTATTGGATTTACAGGCACACCAATTGAAAAAGTAGATGCTTCAACCCCTGCGGTATTTGGTAATTACATCGATGTTTACGATATTGAGCAGGCAGTTGCCGATGGCGCAACAGTTCCAATTTACTATACCTCAAGACTTGCAAAACTCCACTTGAAAGAGGAACAATTAGCCCAACTTGATGAAGAAATTGACGAAGTAACCGAGGGCTTGAATTTCAAAGAACAAGCAAAAGCAAAATGGGCTCAGCTGGAAGCAATAGTTGGACACCCTGAAAGATTAAAAGTTGTAGCAAAAGATATAATTGAACACTTTGAGGAAAGAAACCGTGCAATCAAGGGAAAAGGAATGATTGTGTGTATGAGTAGAAGAATTGCAGTTGATTTATACGCAGAAATTATCAAGTTACGCCCGGAGTGGCATAATGATGACCCTAAAAAAGGAAAACTCAAAGTTGTAATGACTTCAAGCTCTTCAGACCCAATTGAATTTCAGCCCCACCATACAAATAAAACAGAGCGGAAAGAACTTGGCGATAGATTCAAAAACGCAAGTGATGAACTACAGCTGGTAATTGTTCGTGATATGTGGCTTACAGGCTTTGATGTGCCATGTTTGCACTCAATGTATATTGATAAGCCAATGAAAGAACATAATCTTATGCAGGCAATTGCGAGGGTAAACCGGGTTTATAAAGATAAACCATCCGGATTGATTATTGACTATATTGGTATTGCTTCCGACCTTAAAGCAGCGCTTTCAATCTATACAGAAAGCGGTGGTAAAGGTAAACCAACATTAAACCAAGATGAAGCAGTTGCAGAATTTTTAAGTAGACTTGAGATTGTTTCCAGAATGTTCTCGCCTTCGGATGGGGGAAATGGTTTTGAATATGAAAGATATTTTGAAGCGGATACACGGGGTCGATTAACAATTTTACTTGAGGCTCAAGAATTTATATTAAGTGGTAAAGATAAACTAACAGATGAATTCATTAAACAAGTAATTGCTTTATCAAAGGCTTTCTCAATAGCAGTACCACATGAAGATGCCTTGAATCATAAAGACAATGTTGCACTATTCCAGGCAATAAAGGCTCGAATAATCAAATTGCGAGGTATTGGTGAGGAAGGTAAAAAGTCGCCTCGAGAAGTTGAAATGGCAATTAAACAAATTGTCGAAGGAGCGATTGTTTCTGAAAATGTTATTGATATTTTCGATGCCGCAGGAATAAAGAAGCCTGATATCTCAATCCTTTCTGAAGAATTCATGAATGAAGTCCGTGAAATGACTCACAAGAACCTTGCTTTGGAACTTCTTAAAAAACTACTTCAAGATGAAATCAAATATAAGCAAAGAGTAAATATAGTACAAAGTCAGAAGTTTTCAGAAATGCTAAAAGGCGTAATTAACCGTTATAACAACAATCTACTCACAACACTTGAAGTTATCGATGAGTTAATGAAAATTGCAAAACAAATGCGTGATGGTGATGTTAAGCAAACGGAACTTGGACTTAAAGAAGATGAGTTAGCTTTTTATGATGCACTTTCACAAAATGAAAGTGCATTGCAGGTATTGGGCGATAAGCAATTAGCTTTCATTGCTCGAGAAGTACTCCAGAAAGTTCGGGAAAATACCTCAATCGACTGGAAGATTAAAGAGAGTGTTCGAGCAAAATTAAGACTTGCAGTAAAAAGCGTACTTAACCGTTATGGTTATCCACCTGATATGCAGCAGTCAGCTGTTGAGAATGTAATTAAACAGGCTGAGATAATGGGTGAAAATAATTATTAAGTAATATTCTAAATAAATATGTTAGGATAGCGGCTACCATGAAAGCCAAAACTCGAAGTTGCCCTGCAGGGAGAAATAGTCTGGCTTACTCAGGCTCAAATAGCTGCAAAAAATGGGGCAATTGAGCTTCGTGGGGATTTTCCCAAGGAAGTGACTTATACAGCCTTTAATCGATTTTTTTAGATTAGCTTATCTTTAATATTTAAAATATTAACCAGATTATATCCCTTGACCTTTGATAATTCTTTGAGTCTTATAGAGAGATAATTATTATATTTTGTAAAAGGAGTGGAGAAAACGGAAATTGTAATATTGGAATTCCTGGATAGAATATTTTTAATCATTTCTGCATAATCACCATCACAGGTAAGAATTACTGCATGAGCTCATATCCTAGTGTATTTAGCTCTTCAAATGCTTTTGTTTTTTCAGTATCCTCCTTATCAATTCCTTCAAAATACTTGATCGATTTAAGATTTTTATAATTATTTTTAAAATACTTTATCAAGCTTGTAAAATTCAATGTTATTCCGGAAACTTTCAAGGCATTTTTAATATTGCTGGCATCAATATAAATAAAAGTATCAAGTTCTTTTAAGTTATTTTTCATATTAAGGTGTATTTTACACTTTTTAAATTAAAAATTTCCAGGAAATATCCCTTACCCGCAATCCCAATTATACATAACCCTGTCAAATCTTTTATTCTTTAAATCCTCCTCTTCAATAAAAAAATTCGCAACACCGGCATCCCCCCACATTATTTCCCATCCATCGTCTTTATAATCAGTATCCATCTGGAAAAGCAGTTCATATTTTTTATCTGTTTTTTAATTGGCATTTTGTATTTAGAACGAATTTTCTACCATTTACATTATGCATTCCGGAAATCAATATGGCCAGCTTGACAGGCTAATGGAAAGATATCGCAATATAAATCCGGCTTTTTCCCGGGATTATTTTTCTGCGAGGGAAATCATAGTCCGGAGCCAGCGCCGGGATATTTCTTAATTATGTCTTCCGAATAAACTAGCTATTTTCCTTCGCAAACTAAGTGGTTGTGTTCTCAAATATTTATAAGCATCTGCACAATGTTTAAGGGTTGCGCGAAATTCTATTGCCGCAGATTCACTGCCTTCAATTTGTATTACATTGGCATAATTTGAAATGGAATACAAAGCTCCTAATCTACTTATTAAATATTCATCTACAGCTCCATCTGTTTTAAGTCTTTCATATAAAGCTTGACCTTCAGCTATTTTATCGTTTAAAAAACCTGCATCAGCTCCTTGCTCAAAGTCAGTCCTAAGAGTTGAATCAGAATACCCCTCATTTTGTAGTATTTCCTGTACTATCCCTATTTCATGATGGAATCCTCTGTATGCACTTGCAATACCAGAGTTCCTAGAACCGAATTCAACATTAGCCAAGGAAGAGGCATCTGCAATTGGAATCGTTACTTCAGACACTCTTTGCATGGCATCCTTTTCATCTAATATCCTCCAGGGACCAAAAGTCTGGGAAAATTTATTTGTCATGAAAGAATCATGTAGCGATAAGAAATTGCCTGGTGACGATTCTGGGCTATTGGAATCTGGATAACTCATTGTAAATAATATATAAAGTAATTAAAAATATCTATTAGATAGGAGGATATATCCTCCTTTATTGTAAAACCGAATGATATTAATCATATGCTTGCCTTTGTATGCACTAGCTGGGGCTGCAGATCAATTGGTTCTGAATAGAGTAAATGTGACTCGGTATACTTCTTTGGCGTAAAAGGTATGTAAAAAATTGAAAATTATTCTCTTATCGTATTAAAGAAATTTAGTTTTATAAGTTATATGTAATTTACAATCTAGCTAAATTAAATCCTATAAAAGTACAGCCATATTGTTAAAAAAACAGCCAGGTTATATAATCTGTATATAGTGAATACTATCCGTTTGAACATTCATACTATCGATATCCTGGAGCCTTGTACTCAGGGGTTTATTGCTTCAGAGAGAAATGGAGTTCACCTGGATCTTCTTTTAGGAGACTATGCTCCATTAGACTCAAACCAAACACACTTTGAGGGCAATGAATTCCCATATATTCCACAACTTCAAAAATATATAAGTAATGGGGATGAAGTAAGTCTTGCTGGTAATACCTTATACCGTATGTACGCTTATGTTTGGCGCAATGATTGGCATCTTCCTGCTGGATTAGTTCATTTTGGTAATGAGGATCAGCTCAGTGTCATGTATAGTGGTATTACTGAAAGCCATCCTTCAAGCATTGTGCTAAAAGTTATGGTCGGATCAAATTATGGTCGCTATCATGGTATTATACAGCTTCCGGATCTAAATTATGAAAGACGTCAGCAACCCCCTTCCCCAAGTA
>CAZHCC010000076.1:0-4491 GCA_964530975.1 uncultured Candidatus Saccharibacteria bacterium | reverse complement strand
TCAATAATTTCTGTGCGGATATCTGCAGTATTATTCCGATCAAGAAGTATCACGGAAGTTGCTTTGAGTAGTCCCCAGGACCAGCGGAAAATAAGAACGGCACTTAATATACCCATGAACGGGTCTAATATAGCCATATTGAAAAACTTTGCCATTACTAAGGCGGCAATAGCAAAGATTGAGGTTAACGCATCAGCAATAACATGAAAATATACCGCTTTTATATTAAGATCGCCCTGCTTATGCGCATGAGACTGTTCGTGTTCGTGCACATGCTCGTGTTCATGGTGATGTCCAGCATTACCAATGATGCCGACACAAATTATATTAATGATCAGTCCTAAAATACTTACTGCAATGGCTTGATCATAAAAAATAGCCACAGGATTGAGCAATCTTTCAATAGAAGCATAGACAACCATAACTCCAACAAAAAGTAAAAATAAAGCACTGGTATATGCACCGAGTATTTCTATTTTCCATGTACCAAAAGCATAGCGAGTATCTGCAAGGTGTTTTTTAGAGAAATAATATGTCGCTAGAGTTATAGTCAGGGCGCTGGCATGAGTAGCCATATGCCAACCGTCAGACAACAAGGCCATTGACCTGAAAATCCAGCCAAAGACAATCTCGGCAATCATAGTAATAAAGGTAATTAATACAACAGTTAATACCTTGTTATAATTAGACTGCTTAACTTCATGAAAATTATGTGAATGTTGAAAATGTTTTATGTTTTGTGTATGCATGTGATTCCTTTTGATAAGTTAACCAAGATTATACCCTATCATTATTACTTCTTAATATATAGAAGCTATGTATCTATAAAATAGCTCAAAAACATTCTCAGTTACCCCCAAGCCATCTTACAGAGAGCAGGTTTCGAGCATTGTTCAGCGCGTAGTTTCACTGGTTAAAAGACTTGTGCTGAGCTTGCCGAAGAATGTTCAAGCGCCATTTACAACGATAGTATCATATGATACTATCATGTTATGAATCCCCCTTATGAAATAACCTCAAACATTCTGCATTTAACCGCGGAAATTGCTGGGCTTTTAGGGCAATTAAGCCAGCTCTCCATAATTAAGCCAGAACCAAAATTAAGAAAACAAAATAGGATAAAAACTATAAAATCATCCTTAGCCATTGAAGGGAATACTTTTTCTGAAGAGCAGATCACCGCAATCTTAGAGGGCAAAAAAGTGCTTGGTCCAAAAAAAGAAATTATCGAAGTGAAAAATGCGATTCAACTTTATGATGAGCTTCCAATATTCGACCCCTATAACCTAAAAAGTTTTCTTAAAGCACACGCTACTTTAATGAAAGACTTAGTTGTGACCGCTGGTATGTGGCGCAATAAAAATGTTGGTGTACTGGATGGGACAAAGGTTAAACATATTGCTCCTAAGCCAAATTTAGTGCCCAAACTAATGGCTGATCTGTTTTTGTGGTTAAAAAATGATAAAGCTACACATTATTTACTTAAAGGAGCTATTGTTCATTATGAAATTGAATTCATCCATCCTTTCGAGGATGGCAATGGCCGCATGGGTAGGTTCTGGCAGACTTTATTATTAGCTAAAAACAACCCAATATTTGGGTATCTGCCGATCGAGTCTTTGATCGAAAAAAAGCAGCAAGAATATTATCAAGTATTAGAAAAATGTGATAAGACAGGAAGCTACACACTATTTATCGAATTTATGTTGGCTATTATCCAAGATACTTTGAGCCAGTATCTTGGAGAAACCAAACATACAATAATTACTGAGGATGCTCGTTTAGAAAAGGCCAAGACAATATTTAAGACAATTTCTTTCTCCCGAAAAGACTATATGCTCATTTTTAAAACTATTTCTCCCGCTACGGCCAGTAGAGATCTGAAATCTGCTGTCGATGGAAAAATATTAAAGAAAACTGGCGATAAAAATAATACTATTTATCAATTTTTTGCCTAAAATAATAAAAACCTATAGAAATAGCAAGGAGGGCGGTGCGAAGACTTGTGCTGAGCTTTGTCGAAGTATGAGTGATTTTGGCCCGCCAAACAGTACAAAATTCGTTTTCTACTAATTTTGGCTTGTTTTCTTGTTCGATAATTTTCTAAAAATTCTTAAATTATAAATCAAAATAAATATTAAAAATCTCAACTAAGGGAAATACAACGCTCGGGCAGTAAGTCGAAAGTATTTTGGGATTAATCTTGTTAATTAACGATATCTTTTTGTATCTTTAGCTGATTTATGGCTATATTTAAATTGTTAATAAATAGAAATTATATTGGAATAAAAAATGCTAACGAAAATAATCAGGTTTGATGAAGCTAAGACTGCCTCCAGTGGTTTATTTGCTTTGTTCAATGTATCACACGGACCAGAAGCTCCGAAAGAAACTCCTATTAATCAAAAAAATGCGGCTATTATAGACGCTTATCTTCATGAAATAGTTCATGAAAATAATTTATCAGTTGATAATATTATAGAGGCAAAACTTTCATCTTTTTCAAACGATACCGCTAGGGTTGTTTTTGATAAGAATGTTGTTATTCAGGGAATAAGTTTTCTTGCTAATGAGGCCCTTTCAATTGATGTGAAAAAATGTTTGCAGTATGGAACTCTCGCGTTTGATCAGGAAATTGATATTCCTGGTGTAATTTATAAAGGAGGTATAAACACCGACTTTTATGGTGATAAGCAAGTGGGCAATGGTTATGTTGTTAATATAATTATTGATTCTGTAAGCAAAATCGCATATACGGAAAATATTTCAAAGTATAATGGTCGTATTAGCGCTGGGCAGATTACACAAGACCTTGTAATAGCAGGTAAATCTTACTTTAGCGGAGATAGAATATCTTGGGATAATGAATTTTCTTATATTCGATATCTTAGACCATGTACGGATAGAATTATCAATGATGAAGTTTATGTTGCTGATGAAGGAATTAATCTTGATAGAGAGGGTAATGATACAAATCTATTTTTTCGTATTTATGATAAATATTTTTCTAAAGCAGCAGCTACATCCGTTTCATGGATACAGCCAGAATTGCATGATAACGCACCTTATGATGTAGAGTTACTTAAAGAACTACAAACAATTCTGGTTACCTTTCCTGTTTATGAAAACAGTGATGCCTATTTTGAAGACAAACGACATAAACTTATAGAAAAAATGCATGAGATAGCCGCTAAACTCCATAATGTTTCTCGTTATCTGATAGAGGAGCAAAGAGATAATAATAATGGATATCTGATTTGGCTTGTCGCTTCTCTGGTTACGCCTATTGGTGGCACTCCGGCCTGGAGTGGAGGAGAAACACAATATAATTTTTATCAAAGTTTATTACCGCAAAATGGATTTATGAGAGACGATATATTGTCAAAAATCGCAGAATTACTAAAAACTAAACTTCGCCCTCGTGCTAGTTGGAAAACACCTATACTTGATAAATATTTCCAGGAAGTTAAAGATTTAGAAGAAGCAAGAATAAAGGCAGAAGTACAAAAAAGATTTAGTAAATATTTAGAAGCATTTAAGGGTAATATGGATTATTTCAATGAATTTGCTTCTTTCGATGAAAGAAGTCACTATCCATATGTGTTTTCAATGGCAGATTTTCCGAGTGGTTTTGTAAAGGATCTATATATGCAATTACTAGAACAATTCAATAAATAATCATCTAAAATAGCTCAAAAACATTCTCAGTCACTCCCAAGCCATCTTACAGAGATCAGAGCTTAGTTTCACTGGTTAAAAGACTTGTGCTGAATTTGCCGAAGTATGTTCGAGTGGTTGTCACCTTTTTCTATTTACGGTAATTGCTACATTTCCCCTTTTATGACCCAGCTCAACATATTTATGTGCTTCGATAATATGCTCGAAAGGGTAGGTTCTATCATTTACAGGTTTAATTTTTCCCAATTCAACTAATTTCGTGATTCTATTCAAACGATCGGATTGCAATAACAAGGCACTATCATCTATAGAAAAGTATTTGCCGTTTTTTGTTAGTGCTTGCCGGCATCCCTTTTTTAATGCGGAAGTCTTATTTTTACCAACGGCATCAAGTATAAAATCGTATTGTTCTAAATATTTAATAGAGTCTTCTTTTGTATAATCCAAAACTTTATCTGCACCCAGCGATTTTATAAATTCGATATTGTTGGGGCCGCATACACCGGTTACTGTAGCTCCCAGAGACTTGGCGTACTGTACGGCAATTGTCCCAGCGGTGCCAGATGCTCCGTAAATTAATACTTTATCCCCCTGCGTAATATTTTCTTTTTCCCAATATTGTAATGCCAATAATCCTCCATACGCAGCCGCAGTAGCTTCTTCGAAAGTTATATTTACTGGTTTTACTGCCAGACACCCTTGTTTGGAATCAATTTCTTTCATGCACTTATAATCCGCATATGCTCCAAGAGAAAAACCAGTAAGTCCATAGACCTGATCACCGGTTTTAAACCGTTTTATTTCAGCTCCGAC
>CAZHCC010000075.1:0-4500 GCA_964530975.1 uncultured Candidatus Saccharibacteria bacterium | reverse complement strand
AAGGTGATATAGCTCAGATGGTTAGAGCGGAGGATTCATAAACCTCAGGTCCCAGGTTCGATTCCCGGTATCGCCACCACTGATATGACTTATGTCATATCATTTCATCTCCCTAAATCACTTTGGTTCCTGATAAAATTACTAATCA
The DNA here is from genome assembly GCA_964530975.1 of uncultured Candidatus Saccharibacteria bacterium. Classification (GTDB taxonomy): domain Bacteria; phylum Patescibacteriota; class Dojkabacteria; order JAOAGR01; family JAOAGR01; genus CAZHCC01. Next base: position 4,352 of record CAZHCC010000075.1, on the reverse strand, counting down.
TAGTGGCCTGCGGTAATATTTCCCTGGAAACACTAAAATTATACATACTATCTGAATATCTAGGGTTTTTTAACAACTTCCCAAAACTCATATTACTTATTAAAAAAATATCCTATACTTGGTATATGAATACAAAACTTTTCCTTGGAAATTTGCATCATAATATAACCGAGCAGGAAATCCGAATACTTTTCGGTAAATTTGGTCATATTACAGATATTGATTTGCCAAAAGAAAAAGGATTCGGATTTATTAATTTTGAAAAAAGTGAAGCTGCCCAGAATGCTCTTCTTGAAATGAATGATTATGAAAATGATGGAAAGAAAATGAAAGTAGAGCTTGCCCTTAATCAGGATAATATTAAAAATCATGATTCGGATAGAAGACCAGGCTTTAACTCAAATCAGGGCATTCATTCCAGAGGAAGATAGCTTTTAACTTTTGCGAATAGGCTTTATACTCTTTTATGAATTTATCTCTTGGTATCGTAGGACTTCCAAATGTTGGCAAGTCCTCACTCTTTAATGCTTTAACTAAATTAAATGTATTATCAGCAAATTATCCTTTTGCAACTATTGACCCGAATACAGGTATTGTTCCGCTAAAAGATGAGAGGATTTACAAATTATCACAAATCTCAAAATCAAAAGATACTATTCCTGCAATTGTAGAATTCGTTGATATTGCTGGACTTGTTAAAGGTGCTGCAGAAGGGCAGGGACTTGGAAATAAGTTCCTTGGACATATAAAGGAGGTTGGAGTTATATTACATTTGGTAAGGTGTTTTGAGGATTCAGATATTATACATGTAGAGAATAGAATTCACCCCCAGGAAGATATCCAGATTATCAATGCTGAATTAATTTTAAAGGATATAGAAACTGTTAAAAAGCGAATTGACGATACAAAGTCTAAAATGAAGGGAAAAGTAGATTTAAAAGTTCAGGAATATATCGAGGTTTTAGAACGTTTACTACCATTTTTAAATTCCGGTAATTTGGCAAATTCTTTTGATTTCACTACAGACGAACAAAAGGATTCATTAAGAGATTTAAATTTATTAACACTAAAACCGATGATTTATGTTGCGAATGTTTCCGAGGAACAGTTGAAAATTACCGAAGCTGAATTACGGTCAAAATTAGGATTGAATGACAGTGACGTTGTCACTTCAATTTGTGTAAAAACCGAGGCCGAACTAGTCGCGCTAAATGAGGATGAACAGAAGGAATATCTTTCCTCTCTTGGTTTGATAGAATCCGGACTGGATAGAATCGCAAGGATAGGTTATAACACACTTGGACTAATAAATTTCTTCACAACTGGTGAAAAAGAGACCAGAGCATGGACAATTCTTGCAGGGACAAAAGCACCCCAAGCATCCGCCGCAATACACACAGACTTTGAAAAAAACTTTATCATGCTTGAAGTTATTTCATATATTGATTTTATTAATGCAGGTTCATGGACGAAATCTAAAGAAACAGGCAAAATGAGACTTGAGGGTAAGAATTATATAGTCCAGGATGGTGATATTGTTATTGTAAAGCATAATGGGTAGTGAATATTAATCAATAACCATTTCGATACTCATAGACATTTCCAGATTTTGAATTAAAATAACTCTGTTATGAAAGTACTCAATAAAGCTAACTTCAAATTAGAAATTGCAAATGGTGTTGTTTTAGTGGATATGTATGCTGACTGGTGTGGACCTTGTAAAGCACTTTCCCCAATACTGGAAGAGCTGGATGGTAAAGTTCAGGGTGTTACATTCACGAAGTTAAATGTTGATGATGCAGATGAAATTGCTCAAAACTATGGTGTCATGAGTATTCCGTGTGTAATTATTTTCAAAAATGGTATTGAATCTGGAAGAGTTGTAGGACTCAATATGAAGGATAAATATGAGTCTGAACTTAAAAGGATAGTTGCAGGATAAGTATGTGAAATTGTGTATTATTTTTCTGCTTAAACTTTTATTAATACTTTATTACTATTCTTATGATTACCCCAAATTTTGTAAGTGAATTAAATGCATTTGCTGCTTTGGAAGACTTTGGGCGGTAGCTCGCAATGGCCCACTTTCGAATTTCTGGGTTATCTGGTAGAATTTCCTGTTCTTGATAGGTTTATAGAGGTTGTGATTAAGTCATTTTAGATATCTCGGGGTATTGCATCCATGTAATATACCGGGAACAAAAAGTGACATGAGTCACTTTTTGCGGGTGTAGTTCAATTGGCTAGAATGTCTCCCTTCCAAGGAGAAGGTTACCGGTTCGAGCCCGGTCACCCGCTCCAGATCGTACTTATCATCTCAACAGTCTTACTTTCCTTATTCTGTAGCGGTTCATTTAGTTCCAACCAGCTAGGATTTGCCACTAACTGCATTTTAATCTCTTTGAATTTTATAAACGAGATTTTGCTCTCTATACTAACTTTTTTGTCTTTGATTACATGGTTCTACCCAATTTCATGAGGATTTGTTTTTTATCATCGTAACTCCCATTATTGAACTTTTCGACAATTCTTTCACTAAATTGTAGATTATTTTCAATCTCTTTTATGAACTTATCCTGTTTTTCGCTTAGGTTGTTTATCTCATCCAAAAGCGTTTGCTTTCCTTCAGTTCTTTTTAATTTTTGAATTATAAATTCTTCATGTACATTTTCAGAGCTAAAGTAAGTTGCAGTTATTGAATCAAGGCAGTATGTGACTTCTTCAAGCTGTTTTTTCTTTTCTTTTTCGATAGTTTGCCTTAGCTAAATTTGACCTTGAGAATATACTTCTATATATTTCATGCCCCATTCAATAAACTTTTTATCAAGTTCAATATGTTTCAAATAACCATTTCTTGCTAACAATGCGTAAGTTGTTAATGCTGCACCAACACAATTTGTTCTAAAATCAGCAGGAGCATTAATTTCATATTGAGCAAAAGTAAGATTTGCTCTTACAACTTGCATGAGTGTATGAATCTGTTCTCTTCCATCGAGTTTTGCTGCTCATTCTAAAAGATCTTCGCTGCCAGGAATTAATAAATTATTTTCGAATAAAGGGCAATAAAATGGCTGTTTTGTTGGATCAAAATAACTAGTTACCCCTATTTCTAATTCATTTGTTGGCTGAATCTTCATCCTTAATTATTTTTGAGTTTATAGGTTGACTTACTTTTCGGTCAAGTTTAACTATTGTTAACCACTCGGCAAACTGCCTAAACTCCGATGTACTCTTACTACTTTTCTGCTTCGCATCAAGCTCATCTTTTGTAAGTTCAGAATAAGTTTTATCAAAGCCATTTGGAATTAAAATCTTCCATAATTCACTCCAGCTTTCTTCCTGATTTCCATCACGTATTTCCAAAGCAATCGTGCTATCACTACTTTGGTTCGTAAAAGTCCAAAAATGTTCAACATCTTCAATATAAGTTAAAGCACCTTCTGCATAAGCACTGCGATCCTCAACTCCTTCAAGAAGTTTTAAAATTCCTTTGAGTCCAATTGTTTTTAAAATATATTTTATATAAGCACCAGGAAATCCATTTAAACTTCGGATATGGAAAGAAGAATCTTGTACGATCAAAGGCTTTCCAACGATTTTAAATGCTGCTTTGGCTTTCTCTAAAGATATGTCTTTTGAACTATCGCCTTGTAATTCTGGAAGATCAAGTTCGATTTGTTTTATTTTGAATTGGCTTTCATCAAGACGCTTTTGTAGAGAAACTACTTTACCATTATTGGTTGTTACAAAAAGGATTTCTTTCATAAGTTTTGAATTTTAATTTACAATGACTGTTTATTCAATTGAATTTAACTATACATTTTGATTGAACTTACCAATAAGCTTCTCAATCTCTCTTTGATTATCTACCCACCAATCAGTTGACCATATTCTATGAAATTTGAATCCCATTCTCTCTAGCATCTTCTGTCTATACATATCCCATCCATGAGCTTCATCAGAAGAATGGTAGGAAGCTCCATCACATTCAACAGCAAGCAAGGGTTCTTTATTATCATCAAGAACAACCATGTCAATTCAAACGCTGTCAATGACATAACACACACACACACAACACGCAACAAACAACAAGAACAAAACAACATAATACAAGAAAACAAAACTTGAAAAACAAATTCAAACCGTGCTTGTTGTTTGTTGCTTGTCGTCAGTACCAGACAAGAACCGCAGCACATGCAATGTTGTTGGTGTTGTGGTCATTGGTCATGGTTGGTAGTTTGTGCGTTATCACTTTGTGTATTATTTCTGTCATTGTCGTAAGTGTTGGTATAGGTCAATGATAAGATTATATTTATGGTGGTTTTTGTTTGTATTTTGTTGGTTGTTGTTTT
>CAZHCC010000074.1:0-4727 GCA_964530975.1 uncultured Candidatus Saccharibacteria bacterium | reverse complement strand
GATATATTTTGCAATTGTGATACCGATACATCCTGACCCTGTGCCAATATCAATAATTGTCAGATCATGGGATTTTTGATTATTTAGATATTCAATGGTTATTTTGACAATTTCTTCCGTTTCGGGCCTTGGAATTAGTACACTCTCATCAACATAAAAATATAGCCCATAAAATTGAGCTAAATTAAAAATATACTCAATAGGTTCATCTAAATGAAGTCTGGAGTAAATATTTTGAAGACTAAGCCTATCCTGAACCAAATGATAATTTTTATAAATAAAATTTGTATACCTCAGTCTAATTGATTCACCTAAAAAGCTTAAGTTTGTATAAATTTCATTTATATCCATTAATTAATCATTGTAGAAAGATTTATCTGTTTAATCCCTTTTGATCGTATTTTCCCCACTCCTGTAATAAAAGTCTGAATTTTCTTTTCTTTAATAAAGTCAAGAAGGATTCTTTCATTAACTTTATCTAATTCAGAAAAAATATCATCCAAAAGGAGTATAGGCAAAATATCTTTCGATTTTACAAAAATATTTATCAATACAATTTGGAGAATTATTAAAGACATTCTTTGTTGTCCTCTTGAAGCAAATCTTTCCAAAGATATGAACTTTTCATTAGGCAATATACGTATTTTTAACTCCCAATCATCTTTATGTGGTCCAGCTGTCGTTGACCGATTAATAAGATCTCTTTGATATGTTCTTTGTAATTCGGTTCTAAACTTATATTCTGTATCTTCATCAAAAATAGTATCAATTTGAATATTGGGTAGCGGGTCAATTTGGAATTCATATCTTGGAAAATTCTTCAATTCCTTAAAGCTTAAATTAACACTATCATAAAATTTTTGCCTTGATTTTATTATCTTCGAACCATATTTAATTAAATTCTCAGTCCAGACTTTTATCTGCACCTTATCAATATATTCACTCTGCAATACTCTATTTCTTTGTTTAAGACTTCTATTATATGCACGTAAATTAAAATTATAATCAGGTAATAATTGCACCAATATAGCATCAAAATATTTACGCTTATTTAATGGAGATGATGAAATTATTTTAATATTTTCGGGACTGAACCATATACTTGGTATTCTTCCTATATAGTCATTTATTGATATTTTACTTTTATTTCTAAACAATGACTTTCTCTTTGAGACATCTCTCTCAAGTATATAGGTCTGTTTGAAACTAATTCTTTCTTCATCTTCAAATTCTCCCTTTACAATGACTTTTTTCTTTTTTGAATTAAAATTAAAAAAATCATTTTCCGATTTCGACCTTAAGCTTTTGCCAACGGTTAGTATTTGCAAAGCTTCAAGAAAATTGGTTTTTCCCGTACCATTTGGAGAATAAAGATAGTAAATCCCTTTATCAAAAGATAAATCAATTCCTGGCAGATTCTTGAAATTTAGAATTTTTACTTTTTTTAGTAACACTTAGTATTTAATTATAAAGCTTGGGGATGGGAAATACTAATATCTGTTAGAGTTATTTATTAGGGGTAAGTGGGATCAACTTTTCTAAAAAATTGGGATTTCTTCGTAGTGAGGGTGCACTTGTATTTGAAATACCTAAAACCTGATCTCGCGAAAGAAGTGACTTTAATAGTGGAAGTTGCACTGAAAAGTTCTCTACCGGATATGCTCCCCCATTAATTCCATCCACTTGAGTTGCCATACCACTGAACATCTTTTCCGCTAAATCCCTGGGAAGGATTATTGATAGAAGTGTACCTGCATTTTCACTTTCGTTTTCACCTAAATATGTTACAGCAATATTTGGATCTGATGTAAATAACTTGGTCCCAGTCTTCAGTTCTAATTCTACAAGCCTGTCCCAATCATTGCCCATTAATTCTCCAACTGATTTCTTATCATCTCCTTTAAATTTCCGACTAATTTTTGCTATCCAGCTATCTGAATGCAAATAATGTGTAACTTTTTTCCAAGCTTCAAGAAGTCTTTCGTATTCATCAATTTCATCTTGAGTCGGGAACTCCAATTTACCAGGAATTCCCCTATAAAGTTGAATATTTTCAATATCAGTCATAATTTAAAATATAATTATTTATCTTTAGTTTCATTATATTTATCTTTTGAAATCCTTAAAACAATATTCTTTGACTGCTTTGGTCGGAAGAGTTTATCGTTCAAGACTTTACTGAATTCGGACTTAATATATTCGACTTCCTCTTTAGTAATTTGTTTTTTAAATGTTCTGGCAATTACAGCACAGTTTTTTTCAATAAGTTTTACTAAATTTTCCTCTTGAGCTGATATATAACAGCCTCTTCCCGGTGCTTTCCCAGTAAGGTCAAATTGCACAGGACCTTTCTGAAAACTTACAATTCGAATCATCTCCGTTTTATTAAAACTTTGGTTAGTAACGATACACTTGCGAATTTGTTTTTCTTTAGGAACTAACATATTATTTGGTTATTTAATAGTTTAAAAGGTTTATATATCATTTTGAAACTATTTACCCAAACCTAGACTTAGTTTGGTAATATCTCTTTTGGTAAAACCTTTGATCTCTATTTCACCTGAAACAACTTTTGCTAAATCATCTTTTGAATTGATATTTGAGACTTTAATTAATTCAATTTGCCTCTCAGTTAAACCGATATTAAGTATATTAAATTTGTCGTCCTCAGAATTTTGAGATAGATTAACTTTTCTTTCTGATGAATCGGTTTTCTGATTATTATCACCAAGAGATTCAAATTTTGCTTTATCTGCAGTAATATCAATTTTATAACCGGTTAATTTTGCCGCAAGTCGTACATTCTGACCATCCTTGCCAATTGCAAGGGAAAGCATATCCTCTTGTACGAGTACTGTCGAGGTTTGCTCATCCGTATTCACTTTGATATTCACTACTTTAGCCGGAGACAGAGCATTAACAATAAAATTCCTTAATTCTTTATCATATAGAATAATATCAACCTTTTCTGGATTAACTTCAGACATAACCGAGTCAATACGCGTACCTCTAGGACCTACACAAGCACCAATTGCATCTACTTTCTCATGAAGTGACTGGACTGCAACCTTGGATCTTGAGCCTGCTTCTCTCGCAATATTAATAATTTCAACACTACCTGTAGCAACTTCCGGTACTTCTACTTCAAATAATGCTTTTAGGAAATCCCCTGAACCTCTTGAGAGAACCATTCTTTTGTCGGTAATACTATTTTGAAGTCTGACAAGTATGAATCTCATCCTCTCCGAGCTACGGTAAAATTCACCAGGAATTGTTTCATTTAAAGGCATAATTGCTTCAGCTCTATCAACTTCGATACGAACAAAATTAGCATCTTTGCGCTGAATAACACCTGTAATGATCTTTCCAACTTTATCAATATACTTAGCCATTGTTGTCTCAAGTTCAGCATCTCTAAGTCCCTGCATAAGCCTTTGGTATGCAGCCTGAGCTGCAATTCTTCCAAAGTTCTCAGGTGTTACATCAATTTGAATATGGTCACCCTCCCTGAGTCTAGGATCTATCAGCTTGGCTTGAGACTCCAGGATTTGAGTTGATTGATCTGTAATTACGGACACTACTTTTTTGTCAGCAAGAACAAAGATTTCTCCAGTATCCTGGTCAATATCGACAGCAAATGAATTATTCTCTTCTTCAACTGCTAAATCGATACCAATAGGAGTTATAGATTCATCTTCAGGCATCATCTTCTTATAAGCTGTGAGGTATGCTTTTTTGACTTGCTCTAAAACCATCTCCTGGTCTAGCCCTCTTTCATCCGCAATTTGATACATAGCCGATAGTAGTTCTGTGTTTTTTTGTGCCATAATTTATTTTTATAAAAATTAATATTAAAAAAGTGAGCTCCTTGAGCCCACCTAATAGTTTAGTATACAATAAGTTATGGGAAAGTCCAAGTCATTATCCCATTCTTATAGTAATGACTATATTGCGATCATGGCTATAACAAGGGATTATTTGGTATAATATAGGCAGAGAGATCGTAATGCAGATTATACATATCAAACAACGGAATAGAAAAACATATTCTCTTCATTTTGATTTTAATGGTAATTTAGTTGTGAAAACAGATATAAAATTTTTTGGTAGTAAACTTGATGAAATTCTGAAACGTCATAGCCAATGGATAAAATTAAATTTCAAAAGATTTCGTGAGCAATTAGCAATAACAAAACAGGATTACATTAAAGATGGTTTTGAATATAAAATCCTTGGTGAGAGTTTTAAAATTAAATATTCAATTTTAAATAGTGAATATTTTACAATTAAGTTTGAAAATGCAGATATACATATTACCCAGCCTCTCAATGGGAAATTTAATAAATCAAGAATCAAAATTGAACTTAAGGAATTTTTTCGTCAGGTAGCCCGTGAATATTTAACTTCTAGGGTTAGTGTTATTTCAGATAAGATGAATCTAAAATTCAATCGTATTTTTATCAAGAATCAAAAAACTAAATGGGGTAGCTGTTCATCTGAAAAGAATTTAAATTTCAACTGGCATCTGATTTTTGCACCTAAGGAAGTTATCGATTATGTAATTATTCACGAACTTAGTCATTTGAAGCATATGAATCATTCCAAATCTTTCTGGAATCTAGTGGGTACATTTGAACCATACTATAAAGCCAGAACAAAGTGGCTAAAGTCGAATGAAACCATAGCAAGAATTTTAAATTAAGGTTTAAATACCAATTATCAGTTCT
>CAZHCC010000073.1:0-4732 GCA_964530975.1 uncultured Candidatus Saccharibacteria bacterium | reverse complement strand
TCAACCAAAACATTAGACCCCGACAAAACATTAGACTCAGCCAAAACATTAGACTCAGCCAAAACATTAGATACCGATAACTCAATTCATAAGTATTTGAATGGCAGATTTGCATCAAATACAATAGTATTTTTAGAAAATAACATATATTTACAAATTAAAGATATTCAAGTTGGAGATATAATAAAAACTAATGAGACGGGCATGGCATATATTATGTTTTCTGATAATAGTTCCCTAAATATAGCCTCCGCAACACAAATAGAAATAAAACAGATGGAAAATAAGGAGGACGGCTATTTTACATCTATATACCAGTCTTTTGGCCGGACATGGTCCCGGGTAGAGAAACTAATCGGTAAAAATGCTGATTATCAGGTAGAAACCCCAACCACACTTGCAAGTGTCAGAGGTACACAGTTTTTATGTGAAGTGGAACAAAATGGTAATACTAATTGTGAGGCCATCGAACATGATATCGATATTAAACTAAAAGGTAATTCAAAAAAACTGGTATTAAATGAAGGGAAAAGAATAGTTTACAAAAAAGATTCTGAAGAAAAAATAGAGAATTTTGAACTTGAGCTTGATAGTAACTGGAAAAAATATACACAGTGTATAAACCGCTCGGCAAGGGAGATTATTAATGTAGATGAGAATAAGAAAATAAAATATTTGAGAGAATATATTAAGCAAAATAAGGAGATCCTTGGCTGTGGTGATAAATTAAATGCTGAACCTCGGGTTGAACCCTCAATTACTCCTACAGCAAAACCTACAACAGCACCGACAATCGTAAAAACAGTTTCTCCGACAGTGAAACTGACTATTTCTCCAACACCAACTAATACAATTGAGCCTACCCCTACATCAATTCCACCTCAAATTACAAGAGTCATTTTTTCACAAACCCCTCAGTCTAATAATATGACTTGCAGTTGGGGAGTCGATAATTCCGCAAATGTAAACTATTATTATATTGCTATCGGCACAACACCTGAAACTGCTGATGTTTTGAAGACAACGGTTAAAGCCGCGAACTCTTATAGTTTTAATGCTGCATCATATAATATGGTCAATAATAAAACCTATTATTGCAGTGTACAAGCTTTGGGGATTGACGGAAAAGTGGGTAACCGTATAACTTCAGCCGGACTAATATTTAATTATGTGATTATTATTAACTGATTTGAATATAAGCAGTGCAAAAACGAATCAGTATTTTTTCTTCTATTTAATTTTGATATTTGTTCTGGTTAATATCATTGTATTTACTCCTTTTTTTAGATTCCTCAATATACAGTTTACCGATAGGCTTCAAGGTGAAATTCCGCCTTCAAGGGATATTGTAATAATAGGAATTGATGATAAATCTCTTAAAGAAATCGGGGCATGGCCATGGAGTAGAGACATTTTTGCACGCGGAATTGAAAATCTAAATGCTGCTGATTCTAAGGTAATCGGATTTGATATTTTATTTTTAGAAAATAGAAAAGGTGATGAAGAATTTGAAAAAGCAATCGCAAATTCCAAGGTCGAAATAGTTCTAGCCTCAAAACTGGAAAATGGAGACGTGATTAAACCGGTTTTTCAGACTAATCATGCTCTCATAAATCTAAATTCAGATAGTGATGGAATTATTCGTTCTACGCCTGTTTTTTCAAATAAATCATCTGAAATTTGTAGTAATTTCTTCAGTGAAACACTTTCTCTTAGATTCAATAATAAAAATCCTGACTGCAGCGGTAAAGAATCAAAAGATTTCAGTTATATCAGCCAGAAATTTACAAGTTATAGTTTTTCTGAACTTTACAATAATAAAATTCCCAAAGAACATCTTTCCGGTAGAGTTATTCTTATTGGATCAACCGTAACTGACATTACTAGCGGTGTAGATGACCGATTTTTTGATCGGTCCGGTAGGAAAATTCCGGGAGTGGAAGTTCATGCGAATATACTAAATTCGTATATACAGAATAAATTTCAGACTCAAATTGATATAAAATACTATTTTTGTATTATTTCCCTAATTTCAATTTGTTTTGCATCTGTACTAAGGAGAAATAAAAGCAATAAAAAGGATTTTATTTTCACTTTTATTGCCCTTTTTTTAATAAATTCTTTTGGACTAATTTTATACGAATCTGGAATAATATGGCCTTTTGTTCAATCAAATATACTAATAATTTCAATTTATATTTTTATACTTGCATTTAAGTATTTTTTTGAACAACAAGAAAACAGATTTATTCAATCAGCTTTTGCAAGATATTTAAATAGTAAATTACTAACTCAGCTGAAAGAGAGCCCTGATTCCCTTAAACTTGGAGGAGAGAAACGGAATATGACCGTACTTTTCAGTGATATCCGTGGGTTTACATCAATCTCAGAAAAACTCGACCCACAAACTCTGGTTCTGTTTATTAATGATTATCTCGATGCTATGAGTAATATTATTCTTCAATATGACGGTACAATCGATAAATATATAGGGGATGCAGTTATGGCGTTATGGAATGCACCTCTCCTAAACCCTGACCACCGGATTCTGGCAGTAAAATCTGCATTACAAATGGTCGATAAACTTCAGGAATTTAATATTGAGCATAGTGATTATGAAAATGTAGATATCGGAATAGGTATTAATTCGGGAGATATGGTTGTGGGTAATGTAGGTGGAAAAGAGAGATTTGACTATACTGTACTTGGCGATAATGTTAATTTAGCTTCAAGACTCGAAAGTCTCACCAAAAAATATGGAGTAAGAATAATTATTACAGAAAGTGTGATTGATAAAGCTGCTTTTTCAAATAATCATATTGATTGCAGACAAATAGATGAAGTTAGAGTCAAAGGTAAGGCTTATCCTGTCAAAATATTTGAGCCTTTTTATGAAAATGAAGAAAACAATATGCTCAAGGTGGTATACCAAACTGCTTTGAAACTTTATCAAAATGGAGATTGGTTGAAAGCCGTAGATAAATTTAAGGAAATCTCCAATGATGCCTGCTCGCAAAATATGATTAGAAGAATAGAAAATCTAACTGAGGAGCAAAAAGAAAAATGGGACGGTGTCTGGAGTTTTGAGGATAAATAGTGATTAAATAGTATATAATGGCTATATCGGTACAGATCAGGTAGAAAACTTATGGTTGAAATAACTTATAAAGATCCATTAATTCCAGTCCCTTACGCATGCGTAAGACCATATAGTCTGCAAATATTAGATGGTGAAAGAAATATACCTGTACATTCAATCTTAGTGATAGAGCTTATGGCGCGGTCTTTGTTACTGTTCATACCGCCATGGTTGCATACTCCAGCTATTAATATACCAGGTGATGGTGCATTGGCATGGGAAATATCAAATAATCGAAATATTCAACCACTACTAAATAACAGAGCTGTGAAAATTAATTTTTCTGAGCGCAAACTTAATGGACTCAGATCTACTCAATTAGAGTCTGGTGATAATGTAAAACTTTATCCAATTAATTATAAGGATGGTAAGCCATTTATAAGTGAATCTCCTACGGTGGAAACTTTTCAGAGACTTTTGGTAGGAAATAATAAACACAGTTATGTCATGTGGCTATTTAATTACTTGCTACATTCGTAAAATAACTTCATAAATATCTATTTCTTACAATACATAGTACAAAGTATTTCGAATACTGATTTAGGTTTAGATAATACGTGCGGAGTTTGTTACGCATTTGGGTTAGATTTGGCGGAGTTCGTTACGTGTTGTGTAATTACTTATAAAAAGAATCCAAATAGAAAGACTTTAATCGTTTGTGGTGCTCGTCAAGTCGGTAAAAGTTATATTATAAATTAATTTATCCTTTAGTATAGTTACCACAAATAGCGAAAGTTATTCAGTTTGAACCTTGATAACGACATTGCCCTTTTTCTTTCCCTTATCAACATATCGATGAGCCTCAACTATCTCATCAAAAAGATAAGTTTTATCAATAACTGCTTTGTAATTTCCATTATCAAAAAGTTTCGCCAAAAGTTCTAAATATTCTTTTTTTTCTTCTGCGACATCTAGGCTACCGGTTGTTATATATTTTCCACTATCAGAAAGTGATTGTTTGCATTCTAGTAGAGGTTTTTTCCCAACTGCATCAAAAATAATATCGTACTTGACCCCATTTTGAGAGAAGTCATCTTTTGTATAGTCAATTACATGATCAGCTCCTAGTGATTTCACTAAGTCTAAATTAGCTTCACTGCAAATAGCTGTAATATTTGCTTTATAATATTTTGCAATTTGAATCGCTGCTGTACCGACAGCCCCAGATGCTCCATATATTAAAATTTTTGGATTTTTCATCTGTTCGATACCTGTCTTTCGAAGAAAGTGTAGTGCTGTACATCCCCCAAAAGGTAATGCTGCGGCTTCTTCAAATGTTGCCTTAATTGGCATAATTGCAATTGGGCTATTTTCACTCAATGAGATATATTCCGCATATGCTCCAAATTTCATTCCAGTTGTCGCATAAACTCGGTCTCCTGGTTTAAAGCTTTGTACTGCTGAGCCAACATCTTCCACAATACCAGCTAAAACAGTTCCTAAAATTGGATTTCTTGGTCTGTTAAATCCGAGAACTAATTGCAATATGAACCTCATTAATACACCATCAACAATAAGTCCACGTGTACGAACATCACCGGAATTTACTGGGGTAGCATTTATTTTATTAATTATTTCATTTCCTTTAGCTTT
>CAZHCC010000072.1:0-4759 GCA_964530975.1 uncultured Candidatus Saccharibacteria bacterium | reverse complement strand
ATGAGGAATATTTCGGGCCAATAAAGGAGTTACTTGAACGTTAATCAAATCCAATATTACCATCATCTCCGATACGCCAGTAAAAGATCTCACTAATACCGTATTTGCGTATAATATCCTTACGGGCTTTTAAAGTTTCTGAATCCTGGAAATATATTTCCGAATTATTTTTAACAAAATATTTTTCGGCGGAAATAGTATCAAATTTAATGTCAGAATTGGAAATTTTAAGTGAATTATAAGTATGAGATCGAGTGATATTGCCGTTATTCTCGTATTCATAAGCATAAAGCGGCAATGCAGCAGAAATCTTATCAAGACTTACTATTTTTGTATATGATCCAAGTACTTCATTTATCCAGAAGGTTGGTGAATTATATTTTAATGAACTGCTATTAATAATCTTATAGTCATAAAACATTAATATAATGCGGTCAATTCTAGATGTTAATAATGAAATATCATTTACAGAATTTAAAGTATACATAGAATTTGTATCTGTTTTGGGATATACAGTCAGAAAAAGCTTTATTCCCTTACGATTTAGAGTTTCTCGAGTATAAGTTAGAAATTGTAGAAATTTCACGGTATCGGCAGGATTAAGTTTCTCGAAATTAATATTGATAGTACGAATAGCTGTATATTTCGATATTGATAATATAAATTTAACCATCTTTTCCTGATCATTGATAAAGTAAGAAATATGACTAGGATTATTTGAAAATATGTTAAGACCTATATTGAACTCATTTCTCTGTAATTCACTTAAATGAATGTCAAAATTCACGACTTTTTTAATTCCCCCAATTTCATCCAGACTTACTCCCGCATAATGTATTTCAGTAATGCTAGACTTGTTTTGAAGAGCAGATTCAAGTCCCTTTCTAAAATCGAAATGTGGTAACCAAACAAAGTACTGAAATTTATTTGCCGGTCTAAAGTCACTGGCTCCCAAAATAGTCGATATATTTGATTCAGAATAAATTGTTCTTAAATTTTTATATTCAATTTTGGTTTTATTAAGTAAGAAAATTGAAGTTAAGTGTAAGAATGTGAAAATTAAGAAAAATAAGAAAACTAAACTTATGAATTTTATCAAATTTACGTACATCATCTAATGATAATTAAGTATACCTTTTTTATATTTTAAATATTAACTCCCTGCCAGTTGATCCAGTTTGGGAGTTAAAATCTAATGCATTGAAATCCCCTTATACTAAACATTTAAGAGCACTATACCCATTTCAAAAATTAATTTTAATTATCCCAAAATTTACCGAGTATTTAGTTTTTCTATTATATTTATTTGATGAATACATTTTATATTAAACATTAAAATATATGTCAGAACCACAATTTGAAAAAGAACGATTTGAATCAGAGAAACCAATCTTAGAAAACGAATTCGCTAATCTTGGATTACTTAGTTTCAATAGTGATGAGATTCAACAATCACGAATACTTATTCCAATGATTCAGGCACTCCTTTCTCAACCTGATTTACGAACTTCCATTTTACCCTCAATAATGGACTATCCCCAATTCTCATCTCAAGATATTATGCTTGCTTTACTTATGTCGAGACAAATATATTTCGATGAAGTTCTAAATATTACTAATAAATTCTACGGGGTACATGTCATAGCTGAGGTCGCATCTCAAAGTGAAGTAGTTGAGAAAATGATAAGCAGTATTTTGCATGAACTTGCTCAACCCTTAACAACAGTTTCCGTTTATCTGGATATAGTTGCAGAAATTATAAATTTTCCTGATATGTCTTCTGATGATAAAATTGAGGTGCTTAAATATTTAAAGGAAACTCGAAATGGAGTACAAACAATGACTGGAATTTTTAGAACTTTACGAGTAGCATATTTGTCAAGAAATCCACAATACGTAAATATGGATTTACCAAAATTCCTTGAAAATGTAATTGAGTCTTATACAATTTCAAATAGACGTACAAACAATCCTACAAAGGTTATTTTAGAATTACCCGAAAAACATGAACAAATACAATCCGTAGACAGAGATGTATTAGGTGTAATACTCAAAAATCTTATCTCAAATGCATTAAAAGCAGTTGCAAATGTTGAGGATTCTGAAATTAAAATTTCATATGATTCTGATGGAAGTAACTACCATATTTCAGTCAGTGATAATGGTGTCGGTATAAACGCTGAAGATATTTCAAAGATATTTGACTATAAATTCACAAAATTGAGTATAAATCCTACCGAGGCAAATTCCCTGGCTTTATCTTTTGGCAGTGGGGTGGGACTGCATATTACCCATTCATTAATTATAAATCTTAATGGCAAAATAGAAGTTGAGTCTGAAGTCGGCAAAGGGTCAATATTTAAAGTTACTTTACCCAAAGTTGGCTTCGAGGAAGAATTATCACAGCAAATAATTGGTGAATAAAGCTTTATAGCCATAATGATTAAAAAATTCAACTTTGGTAGTATAATACTAAATATGATCAAAGATATAGTAAGAGTACGAATTGAAGCAGGTGATGGCGGAAATGGTGGAGTTCATTTCAGCAAAGGTGTCAAAAAATATCCCACAGGCGGCAATGGAGGTGATGGAGGAGATGTATTTGTAATTGGCAGTACAGAGATACAGGATTTAAGATCCTTTGATGAAGGTAAGATCCTTGCAGCAGAAAGTGGCGAATCAGGCGGACCAAACCGCAAGCAGGGTGCTGATGGCAAAGATATAGTAATCAAGCTTCCAGTACTTACCGAAGTTTATGACCAGAATGAGAAATTAATGTGTATTGTTGATAGACTCGATAAGAAAATACTTATCCGTCGTGCTGGGGAGGGAGGAATAGGAAACTGGCATTTCCGAGCCGGTGTAGATGGGAAATTTGACCACTTCACCAAAGGCAAGAAAGGAGAAAAATTTAATGTAATTCTTAAATTTAAACTTATTGCAGATATTGTCTTTATCGGTTTCCCAAATGCCGGTAAATCAAGCATGCTGAACTCACTTACAAATGCAAATGTAAAAGTAGGAAGTTATGCATTTACAACACTAAATCCCCATCTCGGGCGTATGCGTGAAGTTACATTAATGGATTTGCCAGGTTTAATTGAAGGAACTTCCGAAGGAAAAGGGCTTGGAACTAAGTTTTTACAACATACCCATTATTCAAAGCTGGTAGCACACTTTATCTCACTAGAATCAAATGATTTAGTGAAAGATTATAAGATTATGCGTACCGAACTTAAGAATATTGATGAAAAGCTTTTTAATAAGAAAGAAATTCTTGTACTAACCAAATCTGATGAATTCACATCTGAGGAAATTGAAGAAAAGCTAAAACAGATAAAATCTCTCGATTTGCCCTATGTGCTCTGTTCAACTATTGATGATAATAGCCTTAAGGAATTGGAATTGCTTTTTAGGAAAAGTATTGACTAATGCAATAACTCTATTTCGCTCATTAAACGCTTTAATGCTAAAATACGCCGATGTCTATTGCAAGAACAAAAGTACTCCTTACTTCTTCAGAAATTGATTTGCATATAGGTGATAGAAAGATCTTAGAGAGGATTACTTTTTCAATACATAAAGGAGAGAAAATTGGACTAGTTGGACGTAATGGGAGTGGGAAAACGTCCTTACTCAAGATTTTAGCAGGCATAGAAAAGCAGGATGGAGGCAAAGTTGAAAAGAGAAAAGATCTAATTATGGGATATTTATCCCAGGATCCAGATTTAGATCTTGATAAAACGATTTACGAGAATCTTCTGGATGGAGCAAGTTCCCTAATTAAATTAATCAATGAATATGAAAATATTACAGAGGACGCTGAACGCAAACATGAGCTTTTTGAGGAAATAGATGAATTAGACGGATGGGATTTGGATAATAGAATAAATTATCTAATTACAAAGATTAATCTTTCTGCAAAAGAAAAGATTGTTTCATCCCTTTCTGGAGGTGAAAGACGTCGTCTGGCAATTGCAAAAGCATTGGTGGCTAATCCTGACCTTCTGATACTTGATGAACCGACAAACCATCTTGATACTCATAGCATCGAATGGTTGCAGGACTTTTTGATCAGATTTAAGGGTGCATGTATTTTTGTAACTCATGACAGATATTTCCTTGATGAAATTGCGCAGAGAATACTGGAAATTTCTAATACTAGACTATACTCTCACTCAGGTAATTATTCTGAGTTTATTTTATCCAAATTACAGCGTGAAGAACATGAAGAAATTGAAGAAAATAATCGTCAAAAATTTCTAAAAAAAGAATTGGAGTGGATTGCAAGGTCACCACAGGGTCGGACGACTAAATCCAAAGGGAGAATTCAAAGATTCGAAGATATTTCTAAACGTGAGAAAAACTTTAAAGATCTTGATGTAGAATTAATCATCCCAACACCTCCAGGGCTTAGCGATAGAATTCTGGACATAAAAAACCTGAGTTATGAGTTAAATGGCAGAACTTTATTTAAAGATATAAATATCCGGTTTGAAAAAGGCATGCGAGTAGGTATTGTCGGCAAAAACGGTTCAGGCAAAAGCACATTTCTCAAAATCCTGATGAGTAAACTTGAGCCATCAAAAGGTACAGTAGATATTGCAGCAAGAACAGAAATTAATTATGCCGATCAGGAAAAGCTTGTGCTTGACCCTGATAAAACAGTTATTGAAGAAATTGGAGAAAATAGCGATCTGGTTTATATTGGGAGCAAAACTCTTTCTGCAAGGGCATATTTAAAAAGGTTTCTATTTAA
>CAZHCC010000071.1:0-4779 GCA_964530975.1 uncultured Candidatus Saccharibacteria bacterium | reverse complement strand
ATTATCAGCCGTGAACAGTCGCAAATGCAAGATGGAAGTAGTGATTATTTATCTTCAGGTGATAGTGGAAGTGGTTCGCAAAGTGAAAGTACACAGCCTTCGACTCTAACTTTTATAATTAATCATCAATCATTCATTCCTATAATATTGCTTTGTATAATAATTTTGGGTTTAGTATTTCGTAAAAAGAGAGCTGCAAATAGGTCAGTCTGATAGCCAAAAGTTTTATTTAGTACACATAATATCCATTTAATTCTTTCTTCACTTATTATCCAAAATATAATATACAAGAAAGATTAATTTTTTTCGATTTTGGAAATAAAGTTTTTACAATTTAATGCACCCATAACTTCTACTTATTATTCCTTAGTATCAATGGCCCAGATCCAGAATGATAAATTCCTTGGGCCAGAGATGGTCCCCACTTCGCCTTCAACCCGAAGTAATGGAATCAAGCCATCACTTGATTCCAAATATAAATAATCAATGGCAAAGTTTTTAACTTTAATTACTGTATTTTCTGATAAATCTAGATCATCAATATCTGGATCCTCGGAATATCCATTTACAGGTATTTCCGAAAGATCATAAAGCCTTGAATCTCTGGAAATTAAGTTCTCCATTAAAGAATTCGGAGATAATATTTGCACAGGAAAACTATTCTCATTTTGGCAATCTCCCTTGATATTTGAAGAGAGCTCAGCGTCTTTAAGATTATTATATTTATCAAGAATTACACCATATGAAGAGGAAAGATTTAATACTCTTAATTCATTGCATTTCTGATAAAAAGTGCCGCCAATTATCCCTTTATAGGTATTATATTTTTGGTCTTCATCAGATAGGAGTTTTTCATATTTTACAAAATCATATTGATACTTAATTTTAGATTTTACTTCTTCCAGAATATCTTTTTCACTAATTGATTTCAGCTTTTCTTTATGTACTTCCTCAAGTTTCATTTTATCCTCTTTGAATAAAATTTTTATATTTTTGGTATAGATACTTTGATATAAGCTCTCAAATGAATTTTCGGAGAAATCCAGCTCGAGTAAATTAATTTTATTTATAATCCGGAGGAATCCCTCTTTATAATAATCATCTCCAGGATTTTCACCTATATAAATATCAGCAGCTGATTTATCCTGTTTAAAAGCATATCTGGTATAGTAAATATCTTTGTAATTTTTAAATAAACCGTTTTTATCAATAATTTTTGTTTCAGGGGACTGATTATAAAAAACAGCATTGGTATTGAGTAAATAAATTATGAGTGCAAAGATAAGTAAGAATACAAATATAACAATTCTTCTATCGATTTTTTCTAATTTGTTTTTTATTTCCATATTATCTTAATTTTCTAGCTTCACCGGCGGTATATTTAATAGCATCCATATTGTAGAAAGTTTTATAGAAATCATCGTTTTTTAGCCCGGAAATTTGATAATGCAAATGAGTATTTGTAGAACATCCAGTATTACCTATATATCCGAGTTTATCCCCTCTGAAAACTGAACTTTTGCTATTCTTCCATAAGTCAAGTGTAAAAGTCTGTACGGGATCAAGATGCAAAAATTTGACGGTATTCCCATCAGGACTGATAACAGTTGCTTCAAGAGAATTATAAGGATTATGTTTAGAGGATTTTGCATCACATAACCACTTTTTCTTAGTGGGATTATAATATGCAACTCCAGAATCATATCCGTCTTTATCTTTTATAAATTCTCCATCACTCGTACTCAGTACGAGTGGAGTTTTAGTTGAAGTAATCCGATAAGGAGCGAAATCGATTTCTGCCTTACCATGTCCCGATTCATTCGCACCACGACTGATCTTGACATCACCTTCCCTACTCCCGTCACCGCCACAATTATATTTTTTGCAAATTAATTTTAGGCCATCATTTGTAAAATATTTCTGATAGTTATTCGACCCTACCAGCCGGAAACCGTCCAAAGGGAAACCTGATGGGCTTGCAAAAGTTATTTTTAGGGACATAAGATCCTGAATATTACTGAATTCACTTTCTAGAATTAAGTTATCAATAATTAAATTTTGAATATTCTTAGAAAAATCTATCTTATCAAGTGTCACTTTTACTTTTGATTTAATATTTTGGGTATTTGCAAAAGTATTATTATTTATTCCTGCCGACCATGATCCTCCGAGTTTGGTAATCGTTGGTTCACTATTAATGCAATTCACAATTTGTCCACATGAAATCTGCCCTTTATCATCAGTATATAGATCAAGAATAGACTTTTGAACCTTTACAGAAGAAGTAATTGTAATTTTTAATTTTGGCATTAAATTATCAATGCATTTTTTATTATTCTGATTATCAAAAAAGAAATTATATTTCCCAATGCAATTTATATTTGCATTAAATATTTTTGTTTGATAAGTCCAGAAATCCATATTAAGTTTACTTAATATACATGGAAGAAACTGCATACAGTCCTGCTGCACAAGTGAGAAAGGTTTATAAATATCTGCATTAATAGTCAAATATGCATCCTGAGGGATTCCAATACCATTAACATATATTGTATCTCGGGCATTATCACGAGTTGCTCCGGTAATAATCGGGCCAGGAATACTGGAATTTACAATCCGATATTTCTTATTCGCATCAACTTCGATTTCCAGATTTATATTACCTTTATAATCCGGAATGCCTTCAATAATACGATCGTCTCCTATCCCTATTCCTACCATTTTTTCATGAAATTTCAGTTCATTTGATGAAGTTTTATTACCTAAACGATCTTGGAGAAAATATGCAAAAGTATACTGCTTATCCTGAATTAAATTCCTTTGGACTTTTAAAGAGGAATATTCATTAAGTTCTTGAATAAAACTATTATTAAGATATAGCCTGGAATTTTGCTCTGCACTAATATTCAAACAAATATCAAAATAACATTTTGATAAGTCTGCAAAAAATATTTCAGGAGGCTGGCTGTCTTTTTGTATTTGAGCATTATAAATTATTGATTGATTACCTGCCGAATCAATTGATTGTATTCTTATTTCATATTTTCCGTCAGCGGATATTTTGGAAGTAAGTTTTTGGGATTTATGAAATGGAGTCTTATAATTCTGGCTATCTAAAACTTTACCTGCGGAGTCTGAAAGTATGTATTTAATTTCTGAATATCTTTCAGAATTTATTTCCAGAAAAAGTAAATCACCATTGAATTGGAAAATATTATTATCAATTAATGAATTCTTATTACTCCCTAGCTTTACACTTGGTTTTTGCGGGGGCTGATTATCAAAATAAATAACTTCTCTAGCGGATAAAAGTGAATAGTTTTGATTCTGGTCTTTTGCCCTTAACTGAATTGTATAAAAATTCAAAGGCTGGCCATTATTATCATTAGTTCCCGATCCTTGATATTTATATTCAAAACTGAATTTACATAGTTCAATACCTTCATTCAATTTACAATTTTGATCAGCATAAGCATTGCCGAAATATGCATTATTAATAAATATTTCTATAATATTATTTTTCTCCGCAATCCCTTCAAATTTAAATTTTTCATTATTAGTAATATAGGTTGGAGTATTAGAACTATTAATAATCCAATTTGATTTATCAATTTGCGGAATTATCGGCAATCCATCGGTACTGGTGGCTGAAGTATTGCTCCAGTCGGAAATATTATTATATTGGTCTTTGGCTCGTATTCTGAAAAAATAATTTTTGTGAAAATCGATCCCATTATTTTCATTTAATATAAATTCTGTGCTGTTTTGCCAGTCTAGGAATTGCACATTTTCCTGAAAAGCTGTATCCGTACTGAATTGAAGCTGATAATTAATCAAATCGCTTTTGGTTAAATTATCAGAAGTTGGTTTTGTGCTGACTTTGATCTCCAATTTATTATTTTGAGGTTCGGTAATTGGTGAAAGTGGATTGAGTACAGGTATATCCGGAGGTAAAGTATCAATAGAAAAATTAATTATATCGCTTGTACTTTTGAGAGCACTTTTGTCAAAAGCTTCAATATAAACTTGGTATTGTCCATTTTCCAAAGAAGTCTCGAATTCTGCTTCAGGATTTGAAAAAATTTCCGGGGACTCTAAATAAATGGAATTCTCTTTTTGAACTATAAATTTAGAATAATTATATGCACCTTGAAGTGGATCAATATCAATTAAATTACTTGCATTGAACTTAATGGAAACTTCACGCTGACATAAGGTCTTTAAAACAGAGACGGAATAATCGCAATTCCCCCCAAAGAATTGATTATCAACTAAATTAGTAATAAGCGGTTTTTGAGGAGGGGCATTCAATACATATGATATCGAAAGTCTGGGAATATGTCTGCTATCACAAAAACTATCAATATTAGATGAGCAGAAGACGACTCCCCGATCACCGGGAGTGCCCGCTGAGACCAGGGCAATACCATTTTTTAAACTTGAAATATCAGTAAATAATGACTTATCAAGATTGATTTCCCTAAGAGCAATATTATTTGAATTATTTGTATTAAATATAGGTATATCTATACTACCCAGCTCCCCTTCATATGCAGGACCTGGTGCGATGGAAGAATTATTCCAGCCACTTGTGATTCTCGCAATAAGCATTTTGAATTTCGCATCAGAACCATAATGATATAAGTTAAGTTTTGAGGAAAGTATAATGGCATTATCTGGTATTTGTGACCAGTCGAAATTTAATAAAGAAAAGGAATTTGAATAAATCGGAGGGCATCCCTCGGGGGTACAGATGGTATCATCAGAATATGTTCCAGC
>CAZHCC010000070.1:0-4852 GCA_964530975.1 uncultured Candidatus Saccharibacteria bacterium | reverse complement strand
TCAGCATTATAGGTATGGTTAGTTTTAAATTTAGACATAATTCTTAGGGATTATACATCATTGAATCTGTTTGGATAAGCCTAAATAACTTTAAAATACTGTAATAGGAAAAAAACTAGGACTCCGCTAGCAACTAGAAAAAGCAATAAAGAGACAATAAGTGAGACACCAGACGTTGGGCTGGAGCTATTTGGATTAGAACTGCTCATAACCTCAGGTGAGGAATTTTGAAAAGCAGAAATATTACCAATCCCCTGAAATTGAGATGATTTGGTAATGGATGATAAATCGGTCTGCACTTCGACTTCAATTTCTCTTGCATCCTGAGAATTAAAATTTGGGTCATTAGCAAGCCCCAGGTCAATAGCCGGATCAAGCTTAATTTTTGACATATATACAAGATAAAGAAATGGGGAAAAAAAATCAAGTTTCACGACATTTATCGGCTCTTTTCTTGTAAGCGATGATCAATATAAAACTGTAAGGCAAGAGCAAGTATAAATAGCATCATAATTATTATCAGAAACTGTATGTATCTATTTATAAATGAATCTAATGTTAAGACCTCTGCAGAATTTAGTAGAACCTGAGGTGTATTTAAGGTTTTGGTTTTTGGAAGTTCATTAGTTAAGAGTGTCTTTAATTGCTCATTGCTTAATTTATCTATAGTTTCTACCCTGCCAATGACTTCATAATCCTGGTTCTTCAGGAGATCACTATTGGTTACTCCCACTCTACCAAGTACATTACTTACATCCGTTTTACCGCCACGAATAATAATAAAATCCAGGGGGTCATCAGTCGAAAACAATGGGAAAAAAACTTCTTGAGATGAAAGAATAACCGCACCCCTCTGGTTAGTGAGAACTTCATCCTTAGTAAATGCTAATGTATAATCAACTTTGCCTTTAATCTTTACAATCTGGTTTAGATTTGAATTACCTTTCAAATCATTGAATGCGACAAGTTTCGGTGTGCTTAATTGAATAGGTTCAATATAGAAGCGAATTCCTACTGTAATTAATAGAATTATTAGTATAAATCCAAATAAAAGCCAGAACTTCGCCAGAAAGTTTAATATCCAGGATGAAAGCACTCGATCATTAGAGAACTTAAGTAATAAGTCTGTTCTTAATCCATTTTTAAATATTAATTTTGCAAAACTATTTGGAAGATATCTTGTATATTTACAATTTAGGCATTTGATCTTGAGCCGGTGAAAAAACGCCAATGTAAATTTCCACACTTTTAATTCATAATGAACTTTAGAAAGCTGAAAGTCATTTATTTCATAATTAGTCCTGGAACAGGAATATATGCATTTACTCTTAAACGACTGTAACAAGATTTCTTTATGGTTAAATTCGAAGAATTCTTTTATTTGGTTGTTTCTATTCGGACCCATAGTTTTAAGTCATTATGTCTACCTGTGAGTTTATCAAAAGAAATCAGAATCCATAAGAGAAGTCTTGCAGGATAAAGCAGTAGAGAGTAAATAAATTGTAAAATAGATCTTGAGTAAAAAACCGGAAATAATAAATACTTAAGTTCCTCAAGAAAATCTCTTTTCGGTAGTTTTCTCTTTAATTGCGGAGTATAAAATTGAGTCAGTTGTGAATATCCACCTGCAGACCGTCGTTTTTGTTTGAACCAATCGGAAATATTTTGCGGGTATTTAATATATACAATTGAATTAGATGAGTAGCCAATTCTTTTATTCATTTCAAGAATTTTGACAGAAATCCACCCATCATCGACAAGTATATTTTCAGGAAAAAGCAGGCCGTCAAATTTCTTAAGTGCATATAAGTATCCGCTAACAAAATAGCTTGATCCCTTCTCTATCTCCTGCTGTCGTTTGGAATTCGCGCCATCTGCGAGCAAATGTCCCCAATATCCAAACAATGTGGCTTTGGAGTCCGATGAAATGGGTCTTCCCGAACATAACCAGATATCATCATGAACCCCTGATACCAATCTTTTGAGAGAGTCATTTCCTATTATGACATCACCATCCATAAAAATTAGCACCTCACCGGATGAATTTTTAATGCCAAGATTAAGTGCTTTCGGCTTACCTTCACCTTTGTCCTTAATCCATTTAATATTAGGGAAATTAAATTTATTAGCACTAGATTTAGCAGCTTTGAAGGTCTCTACATCAGGGGCGATTACAAGTATTTCTAAATCTGGAATTAAATTTCGGGATTGGGGATTAAGAATATTATTAATATTCAATGAGATTGATTTGGGTTCGCGCCATGCTGTAATAATCAATGAATATTTCACGATACGATAATATCATACCCCTTAAAGTTTTTTTGCGAAAGCTATATAATGCTGATAGCCTTAGAATTGTGTAAATAAATTATACTTACATTATAATTCTATAGATTTCATGATAAAATAATTAAAGGAGAACACATTTATACCATGTTAAAAAATGACTTACAAAGAATTACATCGCTATTCTTAACATCAAGAGTACGCGTCAAGATAATGACTTTATTTTTCACGAATCCCAGAGAGAAATTTCATATGAGGCTTATTGCAAGAGATATAAACGAGCAGATAAATGCCGTCCGACGAGAATTAATTTCCATGGAAAAAGCAGATTTCCTGATCTCCCACAAAGATGGCATAAAAAAGTTCTATGCGATAAATCCAGGTTTCCCCTTCTACAATGAGATTAGATCTATGTTCGTTAAATCATATGGTTTAGGACAAATGATTTTTTTAACTCGCAAAAATCTCGGTCCAATTAAATTTGCAGTTCTTTCCCACACTTATCTAAATAGAGAAAGTTCTGATTCAAATAATCCTGATTTACTTATTGTTGGCGAACCGGATATGAATGAACTGGAAAAAACTGTTAAACAGGCTGAAGAATTCGAAAAAAGGAATATTTTTTATACTGTTATTTCCGAAAAAGATCTAGATATGGCAAAAAGGCGAAGAGATCCTTTAGTATATTCATTAAGTGTATTGCCACGATCTATGGTTATTGGCACTGACGAGGAGTTTGTAATATAAAATTTCATTTCAAAATATAAATAAAGAGGCTTAAGGCCTCTTTTTTTATATTTATTTTTTAAATAATAATTCATTATTTTGTCAATAATCTATTAAATCCTTTCTACGTTATTGGTCTATTGCATTTTCTACTATATTTTCTATACTAATTTGGTGAGGTTTGGTGAAATCTGGTGAAACATGTTAATCGGCGAATTTGAAACAAAAATAACTTCAAATAACCGTGCTGCTTTACCAAAAAAATTTAGAGACGAGTTGGGAGAAGGACTGATATTGATGAACGGATATGAGGGATGTTTGATAATCGTTGACAAGCAACGATTTTTAGCTCTTACAAAAGATATTACTGAAGGCAGATTCATAAATGATTCTGTTAGAGATCTGACTAGGTTTTTAGTTGGTACAGCTCAGGAAATAGTACTAGATAAGCAAGGGAGATTTGTATTGCCCCAATCTTTACTTGAATATTCTGAAATTTCAGATAGTGCGATTTTCTTAGGACTTTTTAACTGGGTGGAACTTTGGGATACCAGAAGATGGAAGGATAGGAAAAAATATATACTGGATAATTCCAATCAAATAACAAAGACCCTGGAACAAAGTCTAAATAATTATTGAAGTGTTGTGGATTATGTACGTAATACATAGTGCTACAATGCTTTAATAGAGAAATGAAAAAACATGTACCTGTAATGCTTAATGAAGTACTTAAAGAACTTCAAAAGATAGAACTTAATCAAATAAATGCTATAGACTGCACATTAGGACAGGCCGGCCACTCTTTCGAAATATACAAATACTTGAAGAAAGGGGTTTTATTATCAATTGACCTAAACCAAAGTTCGATTGAATGGGTGGCAGATGAATATGGACTTATGCAGGGAAATCAAGAGCTATACTCTAAGACAGATGAGGATAAGAGATGGTTTATTCTAAACTGCAATTTTGAAAGCTTGCAAGCTGCAATGAATAAAGTACAAATGCAAAGGTTTGACTTTATTATAGCGGATTTAGGTTTTTCAAATTTTGAGTTGAATCAGGATATAGGCATTTCTTATTCTGAAATAAATCAGGATTTAAATATGAATTATTCTGGAACTGGAGTTTTTGCGAAAGAAATTCTTAATAACTTCAATGACAATGATTTCAAGAAACTTCTTAAGGATTATTTTGATGATCATGGCATAAAAGAAATTATAAGAAGATTCAAGAATTTCAGGAAAAACTCTGATTTTAAAAGGATAGGTGACTTAAAAGCAAGTCTTGGAGGTCTACCCAATAACTTTTTAATTAAAACAGTTCAGGCATTAAGATCATATGTGAATCAGGAAGAAGAGAAATTAACAGCTCTTTGTGAACTAATAAAACGAAACCTGGCATTAACAGGATCTGCACTTATAATAACCTTTAATCCCTTGGAAGAGAAAATCGTCAATAAAATTTTTGAGGAACATCAAATCATTGAACCGAATATAGATGAAATAATTAAAAACCCTCAATCAAGAAGTGCAAAACTACATATATACAAGAAAACAGCAAATACAAATAAGAGAGAAGAAGAGCGGTAGCGCTAAAGTATTGTTTTATGTCTCATTCTGTTTATTATTTATAACAATTTTTACTCAGCTTTTTGTCATGAGCCAATATGCTATTAAAGGTGATGAAATAAATGAATTGGAAACAAAAAGAGCTAAGTTGGAAAATGAAAATCTTGTCCTAACACGACAAATTGCGGATGCAAGAAATTTAGATTATATAAAAACCCAAGCATCTAAGGATGGATTCATGGTTATAACATCAAAGGAAGTTAATTATTTAA
>CAZHCC010000069.1:0-4887 GCA_964530975.1 uncultured Candidatus Saccharibacteria bacterium | reverse complement strand
ATCTTTTTTGTTAAACAAACATTGAATTTCAAAGGACTTTCACTTAAGTTAGCATTTCTTTTTGCTCTTCCATTGGCTTTAGATGGTGGAATTCAGTTAATTGGGACTATACTTTCTATCCTTTATCATACAATTCCATTTTATGAATCTACAAATAGTATTCGAGCCATTACCGGTACATTCTTTGGGCTTGCTATTGGATTATTTCTATTCCCTAGATTAAGGGATGAAGTAAAAGATTTCTAAAAGCATAGTATTATTTGGTATTTTCGGTTAAAATACCACTGTGGATTCGTGGTGTAGTGGTCTAACATGCTTCCCTGTCACGGAAGAGACCGTGGGTTCGAATCCCATCGGATCCGCCATCAAAAGGAGTTTTAACAAAGTGTGGAGTCCCCAGTAATTTTTAGGAATGGGGACAAATTAATAATTGTTATTAGTAAATAATTACTAAATCTAGAGAAATACGCTATAATCTAGTAATTGTTAGCTAGTAATTTGTAAAAATAAAAATAGAAGAAATGGCAAATCTAAAGTCATCAAAAAAAGATATAAGAAGAACAGTAAAAAGAACTGAAGCAAGAAAGCCTTTTAAGAGAAATGCTTTAATGTCAATCAAGAAGATTATTAAATTAGTTGAAGCAGGTAAAAATTCTGAAGCTATTGATATGGTACCAGGGACTTATAAAGCAATTGATAAAGCGGCAAAGAAGAATATTTTCCCAAAGAATAAAGCTTCTAGAATGAAATCCAGAGTTTCAAGATTAGTTTCTGCTAAGTAAAATTCATAATTGATATTAAATAGGCCAATTGTTTGGCCTATTTATTTTTTATTAAGTATTTAGTTCTATAATAGTTAAATGTTAAAAGCCGGCATCGACGAGGCAGGGAGGGGCCCATGGGCAGGACCTGTTTTTGCTTCAATTGTAATTTTAAATCCTGATCAGGAGCTTTATCTCAAGTTACTTGGTGTTCATGATTCTAAGAAAGTTAGTGAGAAGAATAGAATCAAGCTTTTTGAGGAGATACTTCTAAATTGTGTTTACGCAAAGGTAAAGTATTTTGAGGTAGAAGAAATAGACCGTTTAGGAATTTATATAGCAACTCAAGAGGTCATTAAACAACTCGTTCGTGAGTTGAAGATTGCGGATTACGGATTAGAGGAGTCTGGTGATTTACAAATTCTTATTGATGGGTTATTCCCTAAACTGGAACTTCAAACAGAAAAAGGAGAAAACCTTGAATTTGAGACAATTATAGATGGAGATCAGAAAGAAGTTGCTATCTCTGCTGCATCCATACTTGCAAAAGTGCGAAGAGACGAGTTTATGATGAAATTGCATGCACAGTACCCGCAATATTCATTTGATAAACATAAAGGTTATGGAACTAAATTACATATGGAGAGGCTAATGGAGTTTGGTCCAAGTCCGGTTCATCGGAAGAGCTTTAAGCCTATAAAAGACCTAGGTTGAAAGAATATTTATCTAATTTGTATAACTTAAATCATTTCGATTTATTGATATCTATTGCCAGGTTCAGGATTATAAATAATTTATATAAATTTAGGATTATTCATTTTATGATAATAATTTATTAATTCTCTTCCACATTTTTCAATTAATACTTCTATATTTTCAAAATCATATTTCAATACTTGTCCTGATCTCAAATGTAATTCACAGGTATGGTCGAATATTCGTATAATATGTAATTTGAATTCTTTTAATCGATCAAAATTGTTTATATCCGAAAGACCATCATAGTCAGTTAAATCATTCAAATTTATTATATACAGATAATCATCAAATTCATTATTCAAAAATTCTTCAGCATAAGTTTTGTCTTCTGGCTTTTCTGAAATTATAAGTACAGGTTGTAATCGTATTAGCCCAATTTCCTGAGGATTTAATGCTGAATGTCCGAACATTTTGATTATTTAAAAATATTATTTGCCCTTTGAAGACTGTTTATCAATATATCAATTTCTTCTTCAGAATTATAAAAATATAGTGATGCACGTACTGTTGCAGGGATTTTTAGCCTTCGCATTATTAATTGCGTGCAGTGCTGACCTGTACGTACGGCAATTCCATCTTCATCAAGAATAGTCCCTATATCATGTGCATGTATATCTTTTAAATTAAAGCTAATCAACGGTAATTTATTGGCTGTCGGGGTCTGTGGACCGTAGATTTCTATAAAATCAAGTTTACTTAATTCCTGGAAGAGTTTTATTGTGAGATTCTTTTCTTGAATTTGAATATTTTTCCATCCAATATTTTCCAGATATTCAAGACTTGCTCCAAAGGCAATTACATCAGCTATATTTGGTGTTCCAGCTTCAAATTTATACGGTATATCATTAAAACTTGTTTCTGAGTGGTTTACTTCTTTAATCATATCCCCTCCGCACAAGAAAGGAGGCATTTGATTTAATATACTTTCTTTCCCAATCAATACTCCAACACCTGTAGGCCCGCAAAGTTTATGTGCGGAAAAAGTTATAAAGTCTATGTCTAATTTATGGAAATCAAATCTGTAGTGGGGCACAAATTGGGCCGCATCTACAATAATGACGGTCTTAGGATTAATTTCACGTACTTTTTTGGCTATTACCTCAAGATTATATGTAATTCCAAATGTATTTGAAGCGCATGTAAACGCAAAAATAGCAGTATCAGCATCTATTAGGTGATTCAGTTCCTCAATATTAAACTCCCCTGAATCATTGAATGTCAAATATCTCAATTTATTTGAGACTGTCACTTTGGTCTCGGTTGAATTATTCAAAATGCACTGCCATGGAACTATATTTGAGTGATGTTCTGCATCTGTAATAACAATATTTGCATTCACATTCATAGATATAAGACTTTTCCCCAGGGTATATGCAATTAAGTTCAAACTTTCAGTATCATTCTTCGTAAAGATAATTTCATTTTCATTAGCTCCGAACAGCTTTGATACTAATTTTCTGGTTTTTTCATATTCTTCAGTAGCCATTTGGGATAGTTTATGTACCCCGCGATGAATATTGGAATTATATTGGGAATAAAATTCAACTAACTTATCAATCATAACTTGAGGCTTTTGGGAAGTTGCGGCATTGTCAAAATAGACGAGAGGTTTACCATAAACTTTTTGTGCTAAAATTGGAAAATCAGCACGAACCTTTTTAATATCGAAATTCATGCTGAATTATACCTTTTATTGCATAAATCTATAAATTCTATGACTCCCAATATTCCCTGGATAAAATTAGCTGCCAGGCAAATGAACCTCGATTTCAAAGTTCTAGACTCGGATGAGGGACTTGGAGTCCTTACCCAAGGTATAGAACATTTCTATTTTGTAAATTGCGCCACTCCATTCAATAGGCAGGATTTAAGTAGAGTTGCAAAAGATAAATACTTTACTTACTTAATCTGTAAAGATCTTGTCTTAACACCCAAAACTTTGATTTTTATAGATCCCGCAAGTCCGTTAACACTTCAAGATTATGTGAGGTTCAACTCAATTCGGGATATTGTAAATGAGTCCATCCTGCGTTTGGGAGAAGATATTATAGTAAAAAAGAATTCGGGGCAGAGAAATGAAAATGTGTTCTCTTGCAAATCTTCAAAGGAAATCGAGCTTGCATTCATAGAGATTTTCAATAAAAATTCCAGTAAATACGATTATATTGGTTTAGCTCAAGAGAAAGTCACTATAATCAAAGAGTTAAGAGTGATTGTGGGGTACGGCGAAGTACTTCTAGTTTATCAAAAATGGAAATTTACCAAAGTTACTGATGCCTTAATTCTTAGTAGAGTTAAAGATTTTGTTCATAAGATACATGAAAGGCTGGAATTAAATTTTATGGGGTTAGATCTCGCTATAAATCATGAAAATCAACTGGTACTTATAGAGATCAATTCTGCTCCCAGACTTGAATTTTATGTACGAGAAAATGGCGCAAGTGAAGTAATTAATATATTCAAATTTGTTATCACTAAATTCCTTAACTCACGCTCCGGAATTAACACCAACAATCTTATTATTCCTAAATAATCCCCAAACCCTTGATAGGTATTTCCCAGCCTTCCCGATTGTATTCTCTAAAATACATATATCCGGGTCCCTGAGTATTTTTTCTGATAAATAATATGTAAGGCAAATAAAGATTGAAACATTGATCGTGGTCAAGAAAATACCATATACTTTTTGGGTGTCAAAAAGCCCAAAAAAATCGGCTATCTGTGATCTATACACCAAAAGACCGACAATCAGTGCAAAAAGCCCGCTTATAAATTTTTTTGATATAAATTCTGACTCATAAAAAAACTTAATTCCCTTTTTATTTAATGCATAAATCAAAAATCCAAGATTAATGAAAATCGCCAAGCTGGATGCAAATGCTAAACCTCCAACAGCTGCAGGGCTATTACCGTTTGTGAAGTAATTTGATGAATTTGCAAATATAAAGACAGGATTGACAGAGAGACTATCATCAAAATGACTAAATAAATTAACAAGTGAATATGTCAATGCCAGTTCAAAAAAAATACTTGTAATACTAACTATAGTTGGTGTAATTGAGTCATTTAATGCAAAAAACATTCTTATGACAACTGCCAGAACTGAATACAGTATTACCCCAAAGCTTAAAAATAATAATGAATAGGAAATCATATTTGTAATTTCAAACGAAATTCCAAAAAAACCAAATGTCATCTGTGTTATTGGTGTTCTCAAAGTGATGAAAAGTACCGTTATCGGAATTGTCCAGAATAGAATTAGTCTGATTGCTTGAGAAAACACCCGCTGTAATTCAGCCATCTCACCTTTTTCCGCCAATTCACTCATTTTGGGAAAATAAGACTGGGCAACTGCAAGACCAAAAAT
>CAZHCC010000068.1:0-4912 GCA_964530975.1 uncultured Candidatus Saccharibacteria bacterium | reverse complement strand
CATAATTATCCCCCCGGCTAAAATCCTAGAAAGTTTTTCTGGTAGTACTAACCAAATATTTATAAAGAGTAAAGAGAATATCTCCGAAATAGGGGTATTAAAATCAATTCGCAATTATTTATTACCCAAACTCATGAAAGGAGATATTGAGGTATGAAAATTACCATTAAAAACTGTAACAATATAGATTTAGGTACAATTAATATTGAGAAGAATAAACTTAATATTAAATTTGGTGCGAACGGTACTGGGAAAAGCACTTTGGCTAAAGCTATTCAGTATAAAGTCGAAAATGAGCAAAAGCTAGATAGTCTGTTACCATTTAAATTACAAAAAGGAAATCCAAATGGTCTAAAATCAGAGGTTCTAATTGAAGAAGGTGACCTAAAATCTATTTCTATTTTTAATGAAGAATATGTAAAACAATTTCTTTTTAAGCCAGATGAATTAATTAGTAATAGCTTTGAAATCTTTATAAAGACAGAAAGATATCTTGTAAATGAAAAGAATATAGAGAATCAACTAGAATCAATAAAAAATGTATTTGTAGATAATCATGAGCTTGAACAAATTATCTTAGATTTCGAAAATCTATCAAAAGGTTTTAAAACAACTAAAGATGGTCTGTCAGAAGCATCTGCTATTGCAAAAGGAGTTAATAGTAAATTTTATGATGTTCCAGAAAACTTAAAAGAATATACTACTTTCATTCAGAACAAAGAAACATGCGTCAGCTGGTTAGATTGGCAAATGAAAGGTGATGAATTTATGCATAGCTCTGAGAATTGCCCTTTTTGTGCTACTCAAACAGATGAGGCGAAAAAGGAAAAAATTAAATCAGTTTCAGTCAATTATGATAAAAATATCATTAAGAACTTCATCGAAATAATAAAGTTATTAGAAAACCTAGGAAAGTATTTTTCACCAAAAGCCGAAACCGAACTAGAAAGAATTACAAAAATAACAGATGGATTAAAGCCTGAAGAAAAAGGTTATCTAAGCACAGTTAAAGGACAAATTGATAGTTTCTTACAAAGACTAAAAAATCTGAGAGATATTTCATTTAATAACTTGAAGGAAGATAAAGTTAATGAAAAGATTGGTGGTTTAGTTATAAATGTTAATGAACTATTTGATAAGCTAGATTCAGAAAAAACAAAAACCGTTGTAGATAAATTCAATGTATCTTTAAATGAAACATTAAGTAAGATCACTGTACTTCAAAAGGATATTGGAATGCAGAAATCTGAGATAAGAAAAACGGTTGATGAAAATCACAAGAGTATAAACCAATTTCTCAAAAATGCTGGTTATAAGTACCAAGTTTCAATAGAAGAAGACAATGTTAGCCACAAGATAAAACTCAAACATATTGACTTTGAAAAAAATATTTTGGGTGGGGATCAACATTTAAGCTTTGGTGAAAGAAATGCTTTTGCATTAGTTTTATTTATGTATGAAGCATTACACGAAAACCCAGATCTTATAATATTAGACGACCCAATTTCCTCTTTTGATAAAAATAAGAAGTATGCAATTTTACAAATGCTATTTCGGGAACCAAAATCATTCAAAGATAAGACTGTACTAATGTTAACACATGATATTGAACCAGTAATTGATACTGTTAAGGGTGTTGCTCATAAATTTAAGGGCCAAGTAAATGCCAGCTTTATAAAATCGAAGAGTAACGAATTGCAAGAAATAGTTGTGACAAATGATGATATCCTATCGTTCCATCAAATCTTTGAAGAAGTTTGCAAAGACAATGCAATTGATGATATTTCAAAATTAGTTTACATGCGACGAAATTTCGAAATCATAAATAATAAGGGTGATGAATATCAAATTTTATCCGATTTATTTCATACTAGAACAAAGCCAGCTGCAATGATATATAGAAAAAATTAAATAAGAGGTTAAGTGAGGCAGCATTTGAAATAAATTTTACTAATGGAGAAGATCAAGTAAAGAAAGTAATTCCAAATTTTACATATGAGAATATACTGAACAACTTTAAAGATAAGAAATGTTTGGTAGATGTTTATAATAAAAGCCTAAACGGATATGAGAAACTTCAGATACTCAGGATTATAAATGGAGAATTTACGAAAAGTGATGATTTTTCAGACACTTTTAAAAAATTTATCAATGAGTCTTATCATATAGAAAATGATTTTATATTTCAGTTAAATCCTACGAAATATGATTTGGTTCCAGAGTTTATAATTGAAGAATGTGATGAATATATAAAAAAACTACAATCAATAATAACCATGTCCGAATCTAAAATCGAACCACTAACAATCCAATTACTCCAAGCAATCTAATCCCTCGCCCACAGACTTGTATCCATCAAAAAACACATAGTTGACACGATCCCGCAAACCACATAGAATATGTGGAATATGGAATCGTATCTAAGGATAGAAAAACTCCTCACATCATCAAAATCCTTACTCACCACACGCGATATTTCCTTGCTATTGCAAGTAGACAATACCCGAACAAGAGAAGAACTAATCGTAAGACTCATTGATTCAAACATATTGACTCAACTCGAAAAAGGCAAATACATGCTTACAAAAAGCGGCGTTTCTGATTTCAATATAAGCCAGTTTTTATATTCTCCGTCATATGTGTCGCTTGAGTCCGCACTTAATCTGTATGGGATACTGAGTCAATTTCCTTTTGAAATTTCTGCAATAACACTTAAAAAATCTGTGACCAAGGAAATACTCGGGAAGACATATCGATACACACATATACAAGACAGGCTCTATACCTCATATGAAAAAAAAGAAAACTACCTTATAGCCACGCCGGAAAAAGCGCTTTTTGATTATCTGTATCTCTGCACAAAATCACTAAAATCTGAATCCTATCTTGACGAAATGGATTTCACAAAGGTCAAGAAAAGAGAACTGGCAAAATTTACATTACGAGTCAATAAAAGCACTGGAGCAAAGATAAACAAACTCATCGAAAAGTACCTATGATATCCATTGAGCAAATAAAAGAATTCGCAAAAAAGTTTAAGATTAATGAGTCTGTAATAGCAAGAGAGTACTTTCAATTGCTTTTTCTTAATGAGCTGTACTCAAAAAGTTTTGCCGGGAAAATCTATTTTAAGGGTGGAACAGCAATACGGCTGCTGTATGGAGGGCAGCGTTTTTCTGAGGATCTCGATTTTACAGTCATGCTGAATGAGACCGAATTCTCCCGTATATTTGTTGATTTTATGGGAACCTTTACAAATATATACCCGATCACGTACTCTCAAAAAAGATCGATTTCTGGTCAAACCTATATATTGAGCTGCAAAATAGAGAATTTTGACCATCCAATCACAATCAAACTCGACTTTTCATTTAGAGAAGAAGTACTGGAGCCAATAACGGTGATTATGAAAACCGAGTTTCCCATAATTACCTCTAACTATATATTCGCTCTGAGCAAAAATGAAATTATTGCAGAAAAAATCCGTGCACTGATGACCCGGGATAAGCTTCGCGATCTTTATGACCTGTGGATACTGCAGGAATTAGGCGGAGAATTCGATATCAGTTTGATTAACAAAAAACTCGCATTTTATAAAGAAACTTTTGATCCGGAGAAATTTATCAGCCGTATAGAGAACCTGGACCCTCAAAGATTTATCGTCGATTTACGGCCGTTTGTACCATCAGACCAGCGCGAAAAGCTTCATAATCTCTTTGAATTTATTAAAGAATACTGTATTCAAAATATTAAAATCTAACCATGTATGAATCAGAAATCGAAAAACTAACAATAGAATTACTCCAATCACTCGGGTATACCTATTTGTCCCCAGAAACCCTTGAAACAGAACGCCAGAGCCTTTCTGATATTGTATTGGTAGAAAGACTTAAATCAGCTATTGAACTCTTAAATCCAACTCTTCCGCAAACCTGTAAAGACCAGGCATTCAAAAAAGTATTAATCCCAAAAACTCAAAATCTGCTTGAAAATAACGAAGCCTTTCACTTAATGCTTACTGAAGGAGTTCAAACTGAATATTTCCAAGATGGAGTGAATCGTGGAGCAAATGTAAAAATTATTGATTATGAGAATATTTCTAACAATGAAATTATTGTGACTAATCAATACACCGTTATTGAAAATAACCATAACAAACGCCCGGATATTGTAATCCTGATAAACGGTATTCCTGTACTTGTTATTGAGCTTAAAAACGCTGTAGATGAGAACGCAACGATTGAAAGCGCATACAATCAATTACAAACCTATAAGAAAGTAATTCCAAGCCTTTTTACTTACAACACAATCGTTATTGCTTCAGATGGACTTGATGCAAAATCGGGAACAATAACCTCTGACCTTTCAAGATTTTCAGCATGGAAAAGTATTGATGGAGTGCGATATGACAGTACAACAACACCTCAAATAGAAACCATGGTTAAAGGAATGTTGAAACCAGAAGTTCTTTTCGATTTAATCCGAAACTTTATAGTGTTTGAACGCTCTGAGCGAGAAGATGCAGAAACAGGTCAAAAGATTATTTCAAAAGCTAAAAAGGTTGCACAGTATCATCAGTATTACGCAGTAAATAAAGCAGTAGAATCAACTATCCGTGCAACTACAAAAGCAGAAATGATGTTGCGAGAACCTGCACAGGCTTACAACCTCCCATCGGTTGAAGACCAACCAGAAGGTGACCATAAAGCAGGTGTTATGTGGCATACCCAAGGCTCTGGTAAATCACTTTCAATGGTCTTTTATACCGGTAAAGTTGTACAACAATTAAATAACCCGACTATTGTAATTGTTACAGATAGAAACGATTTAGACGGTCAATTATTTGAAACTTTCGCAAACTGTAAAAACATTTTAAGACAAGAACCAGTACAAGCAACAAGTATTGAAGAAC
>CAZHCC010000067.1:0-4914 GCA_964530975.1 uncultured Candidatus Saccharibacteria bacterium | reverse complement strand
TTCAGAGAGAAAAATGGGATTAAGCATCAAAAAACTTACTGGCGAAGGAATATCAACCTTACGTAAATCAAGGAAAGACTCCAAGCCTAAGAAAAAGACTCCAGGTTCACTTGACGTTGCGGGAGCGCTTGCAGCAGCGGGAGTAGCTTTAGAAATGGAATCTGAAAGTAAAGAGTCAGAAGAATAAAATTTCTATATAAATTATAAGAATCCCGGTAATTTTACCGGGATTCTTTGGAAATTAAACAATGCAACAATTACAAATATTAAAAATGGAGAATAATTCATTTTTATATATTACTAATGTAGTTAAGTTTTATTTTAAATGGTGCTTCAATTATATGGCACATGCATCTATTGTTACTCTGGGCTTTGTAATTCCATTTACAATTATTACTGGAAATAGCTTCCTTTATTCATGGGAATGGTTTCATCGGGAGGTTATGGTTCCATACTTATGGTTTTTTGCTCCAGTTTTTACTATTTTGGTGATTATACTTATTAATCTAACAAATAGAGGAACTTCCATACGAATATTTAATCTCAAAAATTATCCGTATTTTTTCCATAAACTAGTATTTTTTATCTATGCCTCCATAATTATTGGTGGAATAAGTCAGGTTTTTGGAGGATGTGTATGGCAATTGCCTATAATTTGGGACGGCTGGTATGGTTATGCATGGGAGAGATTCGGGTACGAATTATTCCCGGATTGGATATTATTGATTTTTTATTTTACAGTTACACTTCTTTCTTTTGCATTATTACACATGTATTTCTCAATTATTACCAAAGCATATAAGACCAGTATAATTACCAGTCGTTGAGAATTTCCCATCTCAGACTTTGATATATTTTACCGATATATATTAAGGCATTGTATTGTTCGTCAATTTTTTCTATTCTGATTTGTACAGTTCTATTTAACGAACTGACTATTTATAAAGACAATGGCAATGAAAAAAAAAGCAGCTGTTAAAAAAGTTGCAAAGAAACCAGCTAAAAAAGCTGTAAAAAGGCTGTAAAAAAATCAGCTAGTAAAGTAGCCTCAAAGAAAATGGGTGCTGCAAAGAAAGTTGTTAGAAAAGTAAAAAAAGTCGCTAAAAGAAAAGCTAAGTAATTAGTTTTTACTAAGAGATAATTTTACTGCCCTGTGCCAAAAGCATAGGGTTTTTTTATTTAGAAAATTCAAGGTATCAGCGTTTCAGGTCTGCAATTTTTGAAACTATACTGGATAAGTTAAGTCAATCAACCGGTAGAAAAAAAGAGGAAATATTTGGAGAGTATGCCAAGGCATTTGTGAGTGGTAATGTGACCACTTCGATGATACGGGTGCTCCATCGTACTTTTGGTCGACGTATTCTAAGAGTACTAAGTGATATCTCTCCTTTTGAAGAGCCTGTGCAAACTAGAGAAGATGTCAGGGAAATCAATAGTAGAGATACTGTATTTGATAAAATAGTAAGATTTGCAAATGTGAACCTTCGTCCATTAAGACTTCCGATTTCAAGAGTTGCAAGTAATCTCTCCTTAAGACGTCGAGGTTTATCAAATAAACATTCATCCCACGATCTATTGGTATTTGAATTCCTCAAAGCCAAAGATGAGTCAGAACGCGAGAGAATTTATCAGGAAATTCAAAGCAGAAAAGCACCTTAAATAAAGAACATTGCGATTGCCATTCCAACCATCAATAGATCCTCAATTGCAGTAATTGTTGTCATTGGGAGATTGATCCTTGTGCCGAGGCATGCACAACGTATCTTGCGCTTCTGCAGTATGCTTTGTATTACCCCAATTGAGCTAATTCCCATTAATATAATTGTAAAGATATTTACATAAAGTAATTCAATTCGGAGTAAATAAAATATGCCAAGTATTAATTCAAAAAAGGGATAAATATATGCAAAAACCTTC
The DNA here is from genome assembly GCA_964530975.1 of uncultured Candidatus Saccharibacteria bacterium. GTDB lineage: Bacteria > Patescibacteriota > Dojkabacteria > JAOAGR01 > JAOAGR01 > CAZHCC01. Next base: position 2,997 of record CAZHCC010000067.1, on the reverse strand, counting down.
CATTTGCCAGCAACAATATCATATGTTGAGTATGCATCGGCAAAACCTTTGATATCAATTAATTTGAATAATGCAAAAATAATAAAAAATCCTGCCATAAAATCTGTCATTGCTAGACTTAGATTGAATGTACCATTCAAGTACTGCCTAATTGAAGTGAAAAAAATTATCCCTGCAAATATTAATACCAGCGGGTAAAAGTCGAGTAGAGAATATTTTTTGATATTAATAATCGTCTCTAACTCTATATTATACTGTCTAATTTTACTATTCAGTGTTGCGAGTTCGACGTGCTTGTCCATGAATATCTCAAATTCATAATTATTTGTATCAAGACGCACTTGAGTGATTGACTCCAGAGAACCTAACTCATCTCTGGATTTCTTGAGATTTGCACCTTTACTTCCGATTGTCTTGATTTTATATAAGTGAACCATTTCTATGTAAATCGATTATATGTGAAATATCTTGAAAAATCATTATTGAAAAAGCCTATCAATCGTTTTTAGGTTTCTTCTATAAACTATTTTTTTTAAACAAATTGTAAAGTAAGTTTTTGAATGGTAGTGCTATCGCTCTAAGCACTTGGGAATTTTTTAACTTTATTTCATTTTATGACAGATGATTAGAGTATCATTGTAAAATCTCTCACTTTAGGGGATAATTTAGGGAACTTTCTCAAGTAGTCGCTCCCCATAGCTTTAGCGAAGGGGGGAGGAAAGTCTGGACTTCATCTGCGAAAGCAGGCTATGCCGATGTAATCCTCTAATGCTCCATTGGAGCAATAAAGGACTAAGTCGGGTAGGGGTGACTTTACGAATAGGGCCACAGAGATATATTGCCACGTTTATCGTGGTGAGAGTGAAAATGTGTTTCACAATGCATCTAACGGTGCTACGTGAGATAAATCCGAATGGATTTACGGTAAGAGCGCACACAGGTATGCAGTAATGTATGCTTGCAGGCAACCTCCATAGGAAGAAATCCCAAATTTGGTAGGGAGCTTAGATAAATGACTACATAAACTAAATCCGGCTTATGGGAAAGTTCAAGATTGATTTATAGATTATGATACGCTCATAATCTTTTACCCAAGATACTTTATCGTATTCACTATGAAACGGTACTTGCATAAATTTGTATTAAATAATTCGTTTAAGATGTAAAATACATCAGACTGATTTATAGGGCTAATAAATTTTTTCCATATATGACCGAAATTGACGAATTAAAATCCAGAGTTAATATAGTCGATATTGTTGGTGAAAAAGTGCGTCTCAAGAAAGCAGGAATAAATTATTTTGGTTTATGTCCTTTTCATGGTGAGAAAACTCCGTCCTTTTCTGTTAATGAACAATTACAGATTTATAAATGCTTCGGATGTGGCGAGAGTGGGGATATAATTAAATTTATTGAAAAAACAGAAAATATCACATTTCGGGAAGTACTGGAGGAATTATCAGAACGGACTGGTTATAAATTGAAATCCTCAAATATAGACCCAAAAACATCGAAGTTTGAAGAACAAAAAAGAAAAATACTTGAGCTGAATTCTATAGTTGCAAATTTTTACAAAAAAAAACTGTTGGAAAATGAAAATGAAGGATTACAATATGCAAAAAAACGCGGAATATCAAAGTCTACGGTTGATAAATTCCTAGTTGGATACGCATCTCAATCGTCACAGAATTTGTTCAATTATTTGAAACAGCTTGGCTATGAAGATAATTTTTTGCTTGATGCTGGTGTAGTTGTCCGTAAAGAAAAAACAAGACTTCTAGAAGATAAGTTCAAGAACAGACTGATTTTCTCAGTTTTAGACCAAAAAGGCAATATAGTAGCTTTTTCAGGTAGGTATATCGGTAAATCGCAACTTGGTTTTGAGCCTCCAAGATATTTGAACTCCCCTGAAACATTAGTTTTCAATAAAAGCAAAACAATTTTTGGTTTGTTTCAGGCTCAGGAATCAATTAAGAAATTCAAATTTGTAATTGTTTCGGAAGGCCAGATGAATATTATTTCTTCGAATCAAATTGGGGTAGAAAATATTATTGCTTCATTAGGGACGAGCTTTACTAAAGATCATCTGGAAATTTTAAGAAGATTCACATCAAATATTTACCTGGCTTTCGATAAGGATAATGCAGGTAAAAAGGCTTTACTCCGTACTTTGGAGATGATTTTCACTTCTGACGCAGAAATAAATTGTAAGGTTATTTACTGGGACCATGATTTGGGAAAGGATCCCGATGAGGTAATCACGAAAGACAAGAAATTTTGGATCGATGCCATTAACTCACCAATGGACCCGATAGATTATTTAATGAATGAATTTGATAATAAGTTCAACTTGCCATCGCTCGAGACAAAAAACTCATTTTTAAAAACGATATTTCCAATTATAAATTGTCATAAAAATTTATTTAAAAAAGAAGAATATCTAAAAAAAATAGCTGAGACTTTTGGCATTACACCAGACCAGTTAAAGCAAACATACTTGGGAAGGAGTACAATTAAATATCAGCGCTCTATACCGATATCTCCTAAGAAAGTGGTTATTCGTAAGGATGCTGTAGACTCCTTTTTCGCTTTGATTATTCAGAACTGGTCCACGAATTGTGATATGATTTTGGGTCTAGACCGAGATTTTGTAGCAGATGATTACCTTGAGATTTTCGACTGTCTTAGCTTATATATTGACTCTTCAGATTTAAGTGAGATAAGAGAGAACCTTGAAGGTCAACATCAAAAACTCTTTGATGAATTGGCAATGAAAAATATTAAAGCGGACAAGAATTTATCTGTAGAGGAGCATTTACTCAAGAGCGTGCCGAATATAATCCGTGCAAAATATAATGAAGTAATTCAAAAGTTTCGAGAAGATCCTGATAATATTCAATTGATACAACTCAAGAATAAACTTGCAGGATCATTATTGGAATATTCAAGAAAATAATACATTTTTCGTAAATTCAAATTATATTTTTACTTTTTCCT
>CAZHCC010000066.1:0-4942 GCA_964530975.1 uncultured Candidatus Saccharibacteria bacterium | reverse complement strand
ATGGCTTTCAGGTAGTTTCTACTACAACACATAAAACTTTGCGAGGACCTAGAGGGGGAATGATTTTAACTAAAGGAATAGTCTCAAATCCGCTTAAGTCTGTCGAAAAAACAATTGAGAATTTACCTACTCTAATTGATAGAACTGTCTTCCCCGGTCTCCAGGGTGGTCCAATTATGAATATTATTTTTGCAAAAAGTGTTGCTTTTGGCGAGGCATTAAGACCTGAATTCAAGGAATATGCTAAAAAAATCAAATCAAATGCCATCAAATTAGCGGAGGAATTAATGAATGGTGGATTTAAACTTATTACTAACGGTACCGAAAATCATATGATGATCATTGACTTTATCAAGTCATATGGAATATCAGGCGGGGAGGCAGAAAAGATTCTTGATAAGGTTGGCCTAACAGCAAGCAAAAGCTCGGTCCCCAATGAAACCAGATCACTTTTTGATCCATCTGGTCTGCGTATAGGTACTCCGGCAATTACAACTCGTGGAATGGGTGATACGGAAATGATACAATTAGCCGAATGGATAAAACGCTCAATTGAAGCAAAAAACAATGAATCTGAACTAACAAAAATCAAGCAAGAAATTATAGATCTGTGTAAAAACTTTCCATTACCTTAATTTAATTCCAAAGTGCATTATATCTTGTAAATTCTTATAAAAACTTTATTTTTAACGATTAAGTAGTTCGATTTATCTTTTTTTGATACTTCTCCTTCCGATATGACCCTTTTTGAGTTTCACATGATTTCTATCTCTATTATGGTGATTGAATCTATCCCTATTTCGCTTCTTCTCAAAAGACATTTCATATCTATAAGTATCAGGAAAAGACTGCTCCATTAAAGTGTCATTTATGGCATGAAGTAGTTTTGCACTTAATTTGGGAGGCGCGTCAATTTCAGATATTTCTATAATTTCAAATGCCAGAGCAAATTTAGGCTTCTCTTCACGTAAAACACTGGAATTATGTATTCTGATATTTTTTTCTTTAGAACGTATATTTCTATAGAAGCCATTGGTCATAAGAGAGAGAACATTAAATTTAAATGCTTGAATAAAGGTTTTTTCAATACGAGAATCTAAATCTCTGCCATTATAATCAAAGAGCTCAATTTGATTTTGCTTGCAAATATCCAGTAGCTCCTGACGTATATTTGTTGCCTCATCAAGTGTCTCCGGAGACAAATAGTTCTCTTGTGCCCATTCCGGTCTATTGCCTGAATGCTGCCAGTTCTTAAATATTTTGAGCAGTGTCAGGAAGTCGGAACCTTTATATTGCAATGCCCTTTGTTTACGGCCCATATCAAAAAAGACATATTCTGCCTCTTTATACATTTCCCTAATTTCCTCTTCGGTAAAGACGATATCATTTATATTTTCAAAACGATTGTCATTTGATTTCTTATCTTCTTCAAAATAAAATTTACGTCTAGCTTCCGTCAGCTTATGAAAAATTTCTTCTATATTTTGATTAAGCATAACCGGTTTTAATTCTAGAAATGCTGCAATAGTACAAATTGTTTCCACGCACCTATTTTTATTTGCTTCAATAATTAGATTGGCAAGTATAGGCTCAAGCGGAAGACTTGCCATTGTGTAGCCTTTCCCGGTAACCTGATCCTCGTTATCCAATGCTCCAAGTCTTCTTAATTCTTCAAGAGCGACATAAATTAATCTATCATCCGGGTGATCTATAAATTTAAATGTATGGATATCATTTATGCCAAGAATTTTCATTATAAGTATAACTTGCGATAGAGAGGTTCTAAGTATTTCCGGCATTGGGAATTCTGGCCTCTCTTTTAAGGACTTCTCAGTATATAGCCCAAAATACTCACCTGGTTCTATGCGTCCAGCCCGTCCTTTTCTTTGCTCTAGGCCTTTTTGAGCATGTGGCTTGGTAATAAGGCTATTTATACCTGAATGAGGGTCAAAGTCCATGGATTTAATTAATCCGGAGTCAATAACATAAACAACTCCGGGTACAGTTAGTGAAGTTTCCGCAATATTTGTGGCAATTATTACCTTTCGCTTCTCTGATTGTTTGAATATTCTACTTTGTTCTTCAATAGGAAGATCAGCGTGAATTGTGATTATTTCAAGTGATAGGTCATCAATATTTCTTAAATTTAGAATTGCCTGTTTTGTTCTTTCAATCTCTCCTTTTCCGGGCATAAATATCAAAATATCACCATCATTGGTTTTAGTAATATTCGGAATCTCAGATTGTTTTTCTCCATCTACCGGGTTATTCTCTTTTGCTTTTCTACTTTTCCAGACAATATCACTTACCAGTTGAGCTGCTCTTTCCTCATAATTCCATATATCCCGCTCTTCAAAATGAGTTGTTACAGGGAAAAGTCTCCCAGGAACCTCAACAATATCAAGTGGTTCATCGGGAATTTGTTTAAAGAAATTCACGAATTTATCCTTTTCCAAAGTTGCAGAAGTTACCAGAATCTTTAGGGGTACATATCCCAGTTCTTTTCTGCGTTTTTGAATATCAACCAATAGACCGATTAAGAAATCAGAATTAATATTCCTTTCATGAGCTTCATCAACCATAATAACTGAATAACCCATAAGCAGAGGATCAAGCTGTGCTTCGCGAAGTAAAATTCCGTCTGTCATAAATACCATAGCTGTATCTTCAGACTTTTCTTCGCTGAAACGGATTTTATATCCTACAGTTTTTCCAATCTCATCACCTACTAGGGATGATACGTACGATGATACGGAAGTAGCAGCTATTCTTCTTGGCTCAGTAATGGCAATCTTACCACTTTTAAGATCCTGAAATTTACTCATGGTTTTGAGGATTATTAATGGTATTTGAGTAGTCTTTCCTGAGCCAGTTTCTCCAATAATTATTAGATTAGAAAAGTTTAATAGCTTATTTGCAATTTCTTCTTCATATTTACTTATTGGCAAATCTTTTACAAGCTGTATTTTTGAAAAATCCACAATTCATTGTAACTTAATAAATAAAAGTTAAAAGTTTAAAGTTGGTTTTTGGGGAGGACTTTATATTTGTTACAAGATAAAAAATGGTATAATTAAGGATAGACTGAATTGTAGGGGATATTTGACTATAATACGGCGCATTCGAGAATTAAGGAAATTGGGTCTTGGAAGAATATTAAGAAATTCCTTTGAATTTTGGGCTTGAACCGGATAAGTAAGAGATTAGAAAAAAGTATTTTTAAAAGGTTAAGGTTTAAAATTTTATAAATAACTTATAATATACTGATAGAATTATATTTGAAGATTTAATTTATATGCCATATTTAAGACAAAGATATTTAGCAATTTCGTTTTTACTTTTCACGCTTGGAATATTATTCTTATTGAATAATTTCAAACTATTAAGTGATTTTGATTTTACAGCTTTATGGCTGATTTGGCCCATTATCCTTATTCTTGCAGGTTTTTATTTTGTAGTTCGCGGGACTAAGGCTGCATCTATTATTACCGTTTCAACGGCAATCATTTTAGGAATTGTCATTTTTGCATTACTCGCCACTTCAACGATCAAAATCCCGTTTTTGCCCTCTATAGATTCAAGAGCACGCAAAAGCAATATAAATCCAAATATACAAATTACCAATGATGCTGAGAAATTCGATAATAGAATTGATAAAGCAAATTTAATTTTTCGTTCAAATAGAGGTAATTTCACTTTGCGAGGTACAACTAATACATTAACCGAATACGAAGCCAAGTCTACATTTGGTGAATATCGTTTTGCCAGGTCCAAGAAAGATGGTGTTGAAACTATTGATTTGAGATTTGATTCAGAAAGATTTCCATGGAAATTTACAACAGAAACAAACTCTCTTGACCTTAAACTGAACGATAATCCCAAATGGAACCTTGATTATGAGGTTAACTCCTCCAGTTTAGACCTTGACCTGGGTTATTATAAAATCGATAGAATAAGATTAAATGGCAGCTCCACAAAAGCTAAGGTCACTTTTGCAGAAAGTACAGTAAATAGTGAGACAAAAGCTGAATTTACATCTACAAGCGGCTCAGACTTTACTATTCGAATTCCAAAGAATATTGGTGTACAAATTAGGTTGAAATCAAGCCTTTCAAGAAATGACCTTGCAGAATTAAAGCTCAGAGATGGTACCAATGATACTCATCAGTCGGATAATTTTGATTCCCAATCCAAAAAACTTTATATTGAAGTTGAGTCATCTTTATCTACTTTTAAACTTGAAATATTTGAATAATGAATACACAATCAGTCACGCAACAAATAAATCCATACCCACAGCCTGTAATTGTTAAGAAGGTTATTCAGTATAAACGTAAAAGAAGTCTTACAGAATTTTTATTCGGTACAATCATTCTTTTGCTTATCATTATTTTCCTGGGTTTTTTCATTTCAATTTCTGCATGGCTTTATACTTATAAGTCACTTACAACTGAGAAAGTTGTTGGAGAATTATATGTCGGTAAAAAAGTCATAAAAGACGGTGTTCCAACTTCAAGAGTCAGATATGTTCCATTGAAGGAAGAATCTGGTTTTTACCTTGGCCAGCAAAGCATGTTGGGTGAAGAGATACGTCAAGATTTTAAAGGAGATCAGGTATTTATTGATACGAATATGATACGATGGGAAAATTGGGTAACATTAATTGGGCTGAAGCCAGTTTATAAGGTGTATAGGGTAAAGTCAGACTTCCGTAATATTGCTGATCGCGATGCATTTAGATCCAGCGCTTTTGAACTAAATGGAGGTTCGGATGATTTTATTTTAAATTTTGAAAAAAATCAGGAAGCATTCCGATGGTTAGTCCAAAGCGCTTATATTTCTAGTGCCGGCATTAATGTATCAGATCAGGATCAGAAATTTGATGTTATTATTACAAAGGATGCAGTGGTACTAGAGAAGAAGTACTGATATCAAAGATTCC
>CAZHCC010000065.1:0-5009 GCA_964530975.1 uncultured Candidatus Saccharibacteria bacterium | reverse complement strand
ACTGCTATAACTGATCCTCCAGATAGTCTAGTTAATTGTTTGACTGCATGAGTAGGGCCACCACTTCCAGCCCCAAAATCAACAACTCTTCTGAGTTTTGCTGGATCAATATGTCCCATTGAAGCTGCAATCACTAATCCAGAAAGTGCTGTTCGTGCATCCCACTGATCAAATTGATTCATAGAGGCATATAATGGGTCATTTTCGATTTTGAGCTTCATTACCTCTTATCGTAGATCACCACCAATACCTATCTCTCTTCTAAGTGTACTTCCTGGAGCTTTTATAAAATATTTTATTTCTGGTTTAAGTTTATTATCACCTGAATTTGGAAAAAAATCGAAAAAAGGGAATTTCTTATCTGACATTTGAGTTATTCTAACATTTGTGATGAATTATAGAATTTTATCAAAATATCAAAATATCAGAGATTATCTGAAAATATAATTAATAATGTTATTTACACCGTCTTACACTGACAGGTAAGTTAAACTGCAAATATTTTAAAGATATTAAAGCAGATTTTAGATAAGATCATTCAAACTCATCCCCGCATCATTTAAACTTTCCCAATCAATATAAAGATTATAGTCAAATGGAATTCTGCTTTGTATTTCTGTTTCCAGTAACACTTCCTTATTATCTCCAACTGTAGCACGAAGCAATTCTGCAGCAAAATGAAATTGATCGAATATTGATATTAATTCATCATCTGAACTACTTGTTCTCCTGTAATAATCTATTTCTGTTTTAAGAGATCTCATTACACTTTCTGCAGCATTATTATTATACGGAGATTGGAGAGACAAGATATGTGCATAAGGTAAACCAGTCCTTTTAGCAGCAATTGCAGTTATAGTTCCATAATGTATTAGTCCCAAATTTGGTTCATTATTTTCATCTACAATATCAGTTGTATAAGTTCTTACTAATTTTACCACGTCATTTGGTATCGTAGGGACTAAAATTCCTCCTGGATGAGTATGCATGTGTAAAATTCTTGGCTTTGTGAACTCTTCAGGATCAATTCCAACTCCTTCAGCATATTCAGTACCATCGGAATATCTTAATGTTGCCCCTTTAAATGTTTTTGTACTGTATTTGTTTTTTCTAAGATCAAAATCAATTCTGAAAGCCCGCTCATGTCCTCCTTAATCAGAAAAAGCTTGTAATAAGACCTCTCCTAAAACAGGTTTCTTGAATACTTTGCCTATAGTCTGAGTATTAGCCAACTCCCATGGATCAATTGTCACAGCAATTTGATTTTTATATAGATCTCGATATGATTCCATATTTTATTATACCATATAATAATACTATATGATATATGGCTATAAGAGATTTCATGCAATTGAGTCGGACCCTCTGGCGATGGGTATTGACTGTAAAGAAATCGAGGCCAGTATTTAGATGAATAGCATTGTTGTTTATGCAAAATCAATTCCTGATAGTTTTACCGGCATTTTGATTCCTTTGCTCGGTTTAAAGCTCCAAGCCTAGTCTCTTCATTAGTTAGTGGCTGGTCGGAAACATTGCTTTTTGCACTCACAGGAACTACCTCAGCAACTAATCCAATAGTGACTAAAATCTCTTGAATGTATCTGAGTTTTTGCCCTGATGTGGTTCCTGCTGCAATCTTCATGGAATATAATAACAAATCAGTAGTCTGACTGGTGACTCTTTATAGCCTTAACCATATCCATATAGTAGTTCAAGTGAAATCTAGTATATAATATAGATCATCACTCACCTATGATTTCTATCCCAGAACGATCAGTAGCTATGCCATTTTTATCGAATCGTCGATCTGTTTCACTATAATATCCCTTCTCATCCTTAAATTTCCTTTTATAATCTTCACCTCTTTTTAGCAAATCAGGCTCTTTTTCCATTTGCTAGAAAATGGTATTCAAACTCAATGCAAAACTCTTATCTACAGGAGGCTTAATTACTTTTTTCCTTTTAACCGTCGGTTTTATTTTGGTGGATTTCGGCTTTGTCATAATATTAGTTTCTCCTGAACTCTATTCTTTAAAATTTCTGAGTTTGTAATTCTCTCTATTTCAGTTTGCGCTTACTGGATTTTTTCAAGCGAGAAAAAAACATTGGAAGTATGCAAAAACCTGGGAGCAAGCGAGATTATAAAGCTTTAAAAGATTTTACAGGTTCGAAATTTGAATATCCAAATATCTCATTAATAATTAATATCTGTGCTCTACACCAAAAATAATTGCAAGTCTTCTCTCATTTACAGCTTTTTTTCTGCCTTCACGATACTCATCAATCATATTGAGAATTGCTTTATACTGGCCTGGATTCTTCGCTATAAAAGAAAATGCCATCTGGATTGCCATATAATCATGGGATGTTACTTCTTCCGGCGTTATACTTAAAATATGTGCGGTAAATCCTTTAAAGTCACTTTTCTGATGCAGATCTGATATTAATTTTTTATTATTATTAAAATATCTATTAGCAATTCCTGCCATTAAATTTCTATACTCACTATAAGGTCCCTCAGCTCTTATATAATTTTCCATAGACTCATCTCCCAAATATTCAGCAGCTCCTTCCTCAGCCCCAATAAAATTCTTCAAATAGCCGATTTCCCCATCATCAAATCGAATTGCAAGTCCAAAACCATCAAATGCTACAACATCACCCAAAACTTTTGTACCAGCAGTAAGGGTAAACTGCTCCTCGGGAAGCAAATCCTTGGTAACTGCACAAGCATGAGTCAATTCATGCATTAAGGTGGAAGGTATACTTACTTTGTCATCAAGTCCTTCTGGTGTAAACCCTATGGTATCTACATTAGTTTTAGCATAAAAAGCCCCACCATCTGTTTGGCCTGATCCTATTATTCCAACATCAATGGTATTTCTGCCGCAGCCGAAATTCTTTAAATATGACTTATAAACCGCGCGTAATTCATTTCCAATTCCGGGTACTTGTGTTTCCAGGCTTTCATCAATATTTAACCTATGAGGATTTGGTGTTGGTGTTGGTGTTGGTGTTGGTGTTGGTGTTGGTGTTGGTGTTAGTGTTGGTGTTGGATTTGGAGTTGGAGTTGGTTCTGGGGTAGTGGCAAGGGTAGAATTTGCAGGCTGACCAGAGCAGGCGGCCAAAAAAATATATGCTGCCGTAACTGCAAATCCTTTTTGTACTACTGGATGAATATATTTCTCAAAGCCCATGCTATATTATAGGATAAAACAGCATTTATTACAAAGTTTTTTATCTTATTACCCCCCAATTATCCAGATAATAGTTCATTTCATGCTCGTTTGAGCCTAGAGTTACTTTTCCATCTCGAAGCTTTATGTTCACCCAGAAGCGCGCTCCATGAGCTACTTCTATGTTGGGGTACCGGTCATTCGAATATATTTAAATATGATTTATAAATGTATGATCTGCCATACTTCTTACTTTCATCTTTCGGTTCAAGAATTCCAAGCCCAACAAAGCGATCTATCGTTTTCTGCGCGCCTTGTCGAGTAAATCCGGTCCATTCCTGGATTTTAGCTACATTTATTATTGGTATTTCAAATAGTTTGGGAAGTATCAGTGCTGCATTTTTTGCTGCTGTTTTGCCAAGTGTTTGAACCTTAAGAATATCTGTTTGTCTGAGATCAGTTATTTTTTTAACAATTTCTATAGATTCCGCTGAAGTTTCAATAACACCATCCAGAAAAAAATCCAGCCAGCCCTCGATTCCTTCATCTGTATATTCAGCCAGTTTCTGGTAATACACGCTTTGATTTTTTTTAAAGTACCAGGATAAAAATAAGATCGGAGATTCCAGCAAGCCAGAAAGTCGTAGGTACAGTGTGATTAACATTCTGCCAGTCCTTCCGTTCCCATCCAAAAACGGATGAATTGTTTCAAACTGAGCATGAGCTAATCCGATTTTGATTATTGGTAAAATTGTATCACTGGAATAAAGAAACTTTTCCAAATCACTAAGGGCGATATTCATATCCTGAGGAGGAGGTGGCACGAATCTGGCATTATCTGGCCTTGTTCCTCCTATCCAGTTTTGTGAGGTCCTGAAATTTCCGGGATCCGAGAAATGTGAGGACCTGGCTCCTTTCATTAATTGTTCATGAATTTCTCTGATCAAGCGTAAACTCAAAGGAAATTCTTCCAGTCTTTGCATTCCGTAGTTGAGCGCATGAATATAGTGCAAAATGTCATCTACATCATCAGGTAAATTGTCTGATGTATTGGATTCGGCTTCGATTGAGTCGATAAGTGTAGCCTTTGTTCCTTCGATCTGACTTGAGGATGCTGCATCTTTTCTAATATACATGAACAGAAAAAAGTTCATGTCAGGTAAGAGCTGCGTTATTCCATCAAGTTTTCCGATCTTCAAGGTGGCAGTACTGGCTTTTTGTATAATTCTTTCCGAAAAATGGAATCCATTGGTAGGGGGAAATAATCCGGGTATAAATGCCTTGTAGCCTTGGGGTTGGGTAATGTATCTGCCTATTTGCATTTTGTTTACATTCATGGATAGATGTAAACAGTTTATGCGGTTTTGTTTACATTGTCAATTGAATGTAAACGATTTTATTGGATTATGCCTGCTTTGAATTGTCTGCATGATTATGTTGAATTAGTTGTTTAAGTTCTTCAACTGTAAAAGCTGGAGTCGAAAGGTGTATTATAGAATGGCAATTATAACCATAATGACTCAAACATTTCTGTCTGGCTTTTTTATTTCTTTCATACCGGTTTACGCTGATTTTCTTTACACTTTCTGTAAAATCAAGGCTTTGAAAGACATTTATAAATTGTATTTGGGAGATTTCCATACTTTAAGAATTCAGTATACGGTAAGTTTATTCATATCCTATCTTATCACCCCCCAATTATCCAGATAATAGTTCATTTCATGATCTTTGGATCACTTGTTGCAGTTAAAGCCTCTGGTGTGATTTTGTGGCGGAACCAATGCCTGATTTCTGTAAAAACCAGATGAAAATGATATAATTATAAGTTATGAT
>CAZHCC010000064.1:0-5229 GCA_964530975.1 uncultured Candidatus Saccharibacteria bacterium | reverse complement strand
TTTTCATGAGAGAGGTTCCCATAAGAATATGCTTCGGCTTAATTTCGATCCAAAATTAGGAAGCATTGGTTGTTCGCTCGGTAATGAGAAAATGAATGAGTACGCTGCAAAAATCTTGGAGTGGATTAATACGACTAATCTTGAGGAGTTTGATCTAAAGTCATTGATAATTCGGTATTCGAAATTTGAAGATAAAGTGATTGGATTATTGCTGGTAAAGAATGAAAGAGAAAGAGTTCAAAATGCAATTCAAAAACTCCAGTCGCATTCAAAGAAATCTGATGATACCTCATCTCAACTTATCCTCACTCAGGAAGACAAACATATAAATTTGGTTGAGTCTGACTCTTTGGTTAACCACTTCGTTTCTGACGAGATTAAGGACTTCTCGATAGTTCTGTCTGATTATCGTTCTCCATTTGCAAAAATCGATAAAGTCTTATACCAAATAGGGGATGATTATTTGATAGAAGAAATTTCCGGTTTAAAATTCAAGTATTATTTGGATAGTTTTTTTCAGAATAATATAGAAAGCTTTGAACATACTATCAATTTAATTAAAAAATATATTAAACCCGACTCCAAAGTATTAGAATTATATTCTGGTGTAGGTACTATTGGAATGCATTTTGCAAAAGACTCTTCGGTGCTGGGTGTTGAGATTATAGAAAGCACGGTTAATGCAGCGGATGATAATGTATTATTGAATGATCTTGAATACTACAAAGCCAAGTTGCTTCCTGCAGAAAAGATTGATGCTGATTTATTAGTAGGTTTAAATAGTCTAATTATTGATCCACCCCGAACTGGACTTCATCACAAAGTACTTAAAATGATTCGAGAAAAACTTCCTCCGCAGATAATATATCTTTCCTGTAATCCTATTACACAAGCTAGCGATTTTAATTTAATAAAGGATTTATATGATATCGAGTATATTGCAGGAATGGATTACTATCCAAATACCCCACATTTGGAGGCGCTAATGATTTTGAGATTGAAAGAATAGTTTATATTTTGTCATTCCTGTACGCAACACACGATGCGTACCACTTGGCTAAGGCAGGGATCCAGGGAGTACAAAATTAGATTTCAAAATATCCTGGATTCCGGATCTCCGCTACGTCTGGAATGACAAAATGAGGTCGTTTTGATTTGAAAAGTTTTCATAAAACATCATAAGACAATGGACGATTTATTAATCATAGACAAACCCAAAGGCATTACATCCTTTGGCGTAATACGTGAATTGCGTAAAAAATTGAATATAAGAAAAATCGGTCATGCTGGTACTTTAGACCCTTTAGCAACTGGTGTCATGGTTCTTGGAATTGGAAAGGGAACTAAACTTCTTACAAGTCTTGTAAAGCTTGATAAAATATATGAAGCAGAAGTATTACTGGGGTTCAGGACAAGTACAGGAGATCTTGAAGGGGATATTATCGAAGAGATTGATATATGTTCTCCTGAACGCGCGAAGTCGTTGGACATGAGACTCAATACCCGACCAAATACTGTATTTGACAGTAGTTTGGGGAGCGTGACTCTATGCAAAACCATTGAAACAGATGAAGTTAAAAATGTTTTAGCTGAATTAATCGGAGACATAGAATTACAAGTACCACGGTACTCAGCAATCAAAGTCAAAGGCCAGAAGCTTTATGAAAAAGCACGAAAAGGTCAGGAATTTGAAGCACCAAAACGAATAATGAAAATATATAAAATCATTTTCCATGATTTGCATTTTGAAAATAATAAGGCATTTTTGCAAATAACTTTAACTGTTGGGAGCGGAACCTATATTCGATCTATAGCAGAGGAAATAGGGAAAAGAATTGGAGTACCTTCAACACTTTCAAACTTAAGAAGAACAAAAGTCGGAGAGTTTGATATAAAAGATGCAAAAACTTTAGATGATTTTGATGTACAAAATCATTCATAAATATAATAAACTGGTTTATGATCAATTACTGGAACCTGCTTTTGTCTCCTTTTAATGCAATAAAGTATTTTTATCAGCAAAAAAGTTTTTATAATAATGCAAAACTTGATAATACTGCGTTTCTAAATAAGTACCCAGGAATCCAAAACCTCGAACTTGCATGTTCATGGTCAAGCGAAAGATATTTAGAAGAAATCGGATATGTATCCCCCGCGAAAGATATTGAAAATGTCCTTTCTGCTTTACAATATATTATAGGAACACTAGGTATCAAATATTTTAGAATTAAACTGGACTGGAATAAAGTTGAACAAAGCGATTTATCACTTAAATTACCGGATATTGATAAAAAAATTCTTGAATTCCTTTTTCAAAATAAGTGTAGTATCTGTCTAAATATTGGGCCTATGAAGTCCTTTCGATGGCCAGAAGTCTATTTTCCTCAAAGAATAATTACCAAATATAATCTTATTCAAAATCAGGAATATATTATTAATTTAAAAAATCCGATTGCAAATGATGCACTTGAATATCTAGACAATCTCTGCAAGCTTTTTTGTAGTGAATTCACATCAGAGAATATAGAGAATTATATTGAGGCAATACAGCTAGATAATGAACCCACAAGTAGGTTTGGAGAGTATAAACTTATGCCATCAACTGATTATCTTGCCCAAACTATTTTTATTGCCGACAAATACTTCCCTCATAAAAAAATACTTTATAATACGCCGTTTATACCTTCATCTATATCTAAAATCCTCTCGCCTGACTTACAGTTTTGCTTTGATTTATTGAATGTATTGCCCGATAATATTCGAAATCGTTGTATAATAGGTCTTAATTTCTATAATTATAATCCTTCAATTCCTGAAGTACCTATTATTGATGTTTATCCGGATAATTATTCTGGTCTGGAAGCATTATACGGAAAATTGAGACAAATATTTTCTAACCCGGAATATAGCTTGGAGGTTACTGAATCGCAGTTTGAGCCATGGGGTACTGGATATCCCTATGACCTTCCAGGGAAATCAGTTGAACATCTAAGATATTGTCTATTGAGGCACCTCAAAAAACTTGCTAATAACAATTTATCTCAAACGAAAGTTTCTTTATGGGGCATTGAGCAATTTATCGCAAAGCAAAAAGCGAATACTGAGATTATTGAATTGATTAACATGATTACAAGGATGGCAATTATCAATCCGGATAAGCGTCATTATACAACTTGAAACAAAATTTTGATTTTAGGTAATTTATATATATAATTGCTAGATTCTTGAAATGGAGAGGTGGCCGAGCGGTTGATGGCACCGGTCTTGAAAACCGGCATACGAAAGTATCGTGGGTTCGAATCCCTCCCTCTCCGCCATGAACCACTCACTCCGTTCGGATTCATGGCTGCGCCAATCTCGAACTACGTTTTGAATGTCTCTACTAAAGGTGGTACAGGGCTACGTTAATTTACTCCTGACACCAAAAATCTTGCATTTGCAATATAATTTGATATTTTGTAATAGATAAAATGAAATTTTATTAAAGATGACTAGATTAAATTTCCTTCATAACCGACGATTGATCACATTTGCATTACTTGGCATAACATTGCTATTTGGTGGTCTAATCGTATTTCTTGCAATTCAGATTAATTCCCGAAGTATAAATCCCGATCAGACTTCAGCTTCATCCGTATGTAGAACTAGATATGATAGTCAATATTGTGGTGAAGGGCAGAGAAGAAAAATAACAACAAGATGTGACGTATGCAATCCCGAATCAGGCTGCACAGAAAGTGATGAATGTGTTGATGATAATGTTGATGAACCTACAAAACAGTTCTGTCGATCAGAGGATCGTGATGCAGGCTCAGATCAATGTTCGGGTCGAGCATTTAAAGTAGATATTTTCTGTGAAAGCTGTAGTGGTGAGGTAAATTGTGAACCCCGTAATATTCAATGTGAAGGAGACCCAATTACCCCAGTGGTTTTAGACAGATGTAATGTATATACAATAACTCCTGAAATGGGTAATGGTTGTCCTTTAGACAAACCAAATAAAGTCTGTGCACAATTCTGCTCTACATGTCCAAAAAATGCAGATAAGACTGATGGAAAAGAGTGCACAGGAACATGTTCTGAGTGTGGAGGCACTCAACCCCCTGAAGCAACTCCAAGTGTACCTCCTACTGATGGGTGGCCAGCAAATGCAGTGTGTAAAATTAATTCCTCTAGCGTTTCTAAATGTGCTCCTGCATCATTTAAGGGTGGAACATGCAGTGGACTTAAAGATAAAGAGATGTGCTTTTGTCGTGACTTATTCCAGTCAAACGGAGTTTGGTATGGTAAAAAGGCAGAACCTGGAGGGTTGACCTGTGGTAGTGACTGCGGTAAACATCCTGAAGGTGGAATTTTTTATGATACAGAATGTAAAAATCCATATAGGTGTGATCCAGTAACAGTTATAACACCTACACCTGTTACACCAACATGTACTGTAGCTTGTGCAAATAATGTAGAAACAACAACATGTACTTATCCAGGAGGCACACCTACAGTAATCAAACAGGAGCCTAAGCAATGCGATACTAGTTGTAGACCGACTGCAAAATGTGAAGGTGTAGATTTTGTTACTAGAGATTGTAATAACCGGGAGATTGATAGAGATGAAGATGCGTGCAAAACACCAGAATTAAATCCTATCGTATCATGTCAGGAACTTGTAGTTACCAGAAATGGCCAGAGGCTTGCAAGAGGATCAACAGTAAGCCCAGGTGATGTACTCACGCTTAATGCAAGCATAAGTACCGGTGCGATTGGTTCAAGGTATGCATTCGGAGATGGAATAAAGGCATACCATATTAAAACTCCATCCAATGGTACTGATACTTTTCATGACCAGATTAATCCGAAGCAAATATCCCTAAAATTACCCAGTACACTTACCGATGGTTCAACACTTACTATCAATTCTGCAGGTGTATTTAAAATTGACCCTAAAGGAAAGATTGCTACTACATGTCAAAATGGTAATTGTGATACTGATTCATCCAATAGTATTATTACATGTGGATCTCCAGGTGCTTCAATATATCGTAGAAACTCTTCAGTAACAGAAATGCGTGATGTGGTTGATTCAACTACCGGAAATATAATAGGTCAGAGTCCTATCAAATATGAGCAGGTAAATAAAGCAATTTAAACTAAGATTAACTATATAGTGGATTCAAATGAAATAATGTTCCCCCAGTCTATTGAAACCTCCCCCTATTGTGCAATGCCAAGTGA
>CAZHCC010000063.1:0-5231 GCA_964530975.1 uncultured Candidatus Saccharibacteria bacterium | reverse complement strand
TGCTATGACTTTGAATTACTTTCTGCCATGTTAAAAGATGCAGGATTTAGGAACATTGAAAAGAAGCAAGCAAACCAGACGTCCATACCCGGATTTTCACATGATCGCTTTATTTCTGAATCATTATATGTAGAAGCAATAAAATAACTATGGAGCATTATTATCTAAATATTCAGGGATTCTTTAATTTTCAGTTATTATATTCTGAAATGGTAAATAAATTTCCATCAGGTTCACATTTTGTAGAAGTAGGTTCATGGATTGGGATGAGTGCAGCTTACTTAGGTGTTGAAATAGTTAATTCCGGGAAAGATATTAAACTGGATTGCGTTGATAATTTTGAAGGAACAATAGAAACACAAGACCAACCCTGTGTAATAAATAAAACAATGTATAATGAGTTTCTTGTCAATATAGAGCCATTAAAACATATAATTAACCCGATAAAACTTCCATCCACAGAAGCATCTAAACTTTACGAAAACGAATCTTTGGATTTTGTTTATATTGATGCAGAACATACAGAGGAAGCTATAAAACAAGATTTAAAACATTGGTATCCAAAAGTAAAAGTAGGTGGAGTTTTTGCTGGTCATGATTCCGGATACCCCGGAATAAAAAAAAGTCTTGAAGAATTTTTCCCAAATAAAGATTATGAAGTAAGAAATTGTAGTAGCTGGATTCATTATAAAAAATAAAAAACTATGCAACATGAAATAAATGATGCTGGGAAGCATCTTGAAGAAACAGACAAGCGACCAGAGTTCTTAATGATGGAGCCGTACCTTTTTGGCTTAGGATTAGATTTTGGACCCGGAACTAACCGCCTCTCCCCAACAGTACTTTGTTCCGACTGGTATCCACATAAAGGAGTAGATTTAGTTTGGAATGTAGTTCATAATAACGGGAGACACCCATTCCCATTTTCAGATAACACATTTGACTTTATATTTGCAAGTCATGTACTTGAAGATTTTGAATTAGATCAGATACAATGGGTATTTGATGAATTATTGAGAATGATAAAGCCGGGAGGGTATTTAGTTACTATTGGCCCAGATATGCAAAATTCTCGTTATCCTAAATGGGATGAGGTTTATACGGCAGATAGTCCAGAGGTTATTAGCGGTGAAAGGAAAGTAGGGCAGACACTTGGGAATCCCAGCCACCGGTTTGATTGGGGTTTGGACTACTGCCACAAATTAATGAACGAATCAAAATACAAAATGGAAGTAGTATGTGAAGATACTATCCCGCATACTACGATGTCAATTGATTTTGTAGTTAAGAAATTATAATGAATATTATATACATAAGCGCAAAGGGTCAGGAGAATCCACATACATTTCCCACTTTCAAAAAAACATTTGAGTTAAATGGGCATACTGAAACTATTAACCCAAATGAAGCTACCCATTGTTTTGTGGAAGTAATTGACGGGATTACAGAATATGACCAAGAGGCTTTAAGGGTAATTACAGAAAGAAATATACCTTTCGTTTGTTGGGATTCAAGGGAACACGGAACGATGCAGAATAAAAAGTGGACACCAGTTGAGTGGCTAAATCCTATTGTATATTTTATCAGGAACACCAATAAAACAGAATCCTATCCTGATAATTGTTTCCATTTTGATTGGCCATACTTTCCTGAATGTGATTATGAACCAACTACAAAAGAAGAACTATTTTCAAGACCTTATGATTGTTGTCTAATATCAGCAGAATCCACAATAAGAAGAAATTTAGTTGATGGTATATTGAAAGATGGGAGACTAAACCTTAATTATAAATTCATTGACCATACACAAAGGATGCCGTACCACGAATGGATAGCAGAACATAGAAAGGCAAAACTTTATATTAATTGTGAAGGGGGAGGAATGACCACAGAGAGGCCGAATCAATTGTTTTCTTGCGCCGGACTTTTACAAGTAGTAGGCAACCATATTCCCGCCCATCCATTTACAGATGGAATCAATTGTTTAGAAATTTCAGAAAACCCAACCCAAGAAGATATTGAAAAAATAGTAGATATTGTAAATGACAAAGACTGGCTATGGGATATTTATACTAATGGAATCTCCCATACTAAAAAGTATCTTTCAGATGCAGCAGTATCAAAGTATGTATTGAAAATATTGGGGAATGAAAGTAGGCATTGAAACAGGGCATTATTATTTTAAGGTTTTTATTGATGAACTACTCCATGTATGCGTAGATCGGAAAGAGTTTATAAGGCATTAAAAGAAAAAAACAAAAATGAGTAAACCTAAAAAAGTAATTGCAGAAGATAGTCGGTTCATAAAAGCAGCCAGCAAAAATCCTGCTATTGCTAAACATTACTGTAATCCAGGAGATTTGATAGCGATGTTAGCGAGTTTAAAGTCGTATCATAAAACTACTGGCAGGAAAGTAATATTTGCACAACAATTAAATGTAGCGGCGAATTATTATCAGGGTGCAGTACACGGCACAACCTCTGATAATGATAGTCAGAAAATGGTTTGCATGAATCAATCCATGTATGATTTAATAAGGCCACTTGTTTTATCACAGGATTATATTGAGGATATGCAGGTGTATGAAGGGCAAACTCCTTTAACTATTGATTTAGATGTAATAAGGGAAAAAACATTTGTTAATTTACCAAATGGGTCTATCCAATCATGGCCTATGTTTGCATATCCTGATTTAGCATGGGATTTAAGCAAGGCGTGGATAGAATTGCCTAATAAAAAATTACCTATAATTGATTTTATTAAGGACAAAGTAATTGTAAACTTTACAGAAAGGTATAGAAATGGGAATATTAACTATTACTTTTTGAGAAAGTTTAAGCATAAGCTAATATTTGCTGGAACAGAAAAAGAGTATTTATTATTTACTAATATGTGGGAATTGGATATTCCAAAGCTGCAAGTCAAAAGTTTTTTGGAACTGGCTTATGCTATTAAACATTGTAAGTTTTTATTGTGTAACCAGTCTATGTGTTGGAATATAGCAGAAGCAATGAAATCTCCAAGAGTATTAGAGGTATGCAGGTATGCGGTTAATTGTATGCCTTTTTATGGGGAAAAAAGTTACGGATTCCTTAATCAAGAAGGAGTAGAACATTATGTAGATATTTTGATGAGTTAAAGCCCCATTCGCAGGGGCTAAAATAAAAGTAATGAAAATTGCTTTTATGCGTTACGAAGTGTCGCTAAAGCTGCTGCTGTCTGTTGAACTACAAACTTCCTACTATGCTGATTAAGCCCAGCAGGAGGTATTTCAATAACTCCATAACAAGAGGTATTGCCATTCATGATAGCCCCATACCCGCTAATAGGCCAAATGTTAACGGGGCCAGTAGGAAAGTTTGCCTCCTGTGGCGATGGGTAAGTTGCTGAAATAGCGGGCAGGTTACCACCTGCAATTGTTACATACGGGGGTTGCTCATTAACCTCTCCGTACACTCTAACGGTAAATCCAAATACTGCCATAAAATTTGTTTTTTGTTGTTTATTATCACTAAATTAGTACTAAGATTTTTTTATTTTGATTAATTTATACTTAGTTATACCTTTGAAGCATGATATTATACTAAATGGAAAAGGTAGATAACAATAAACCATATCCACTTAAATTAGGTGAGTTAAAGCCTTTACTTCAAAAAGAAGCTAATGAAAATGATAGGTCATTGGCTGGAATGATAAGAAAGATTTTGAAAGATTATTTAGTATCTAAGAAAAAAAATAATGATGAAAAATGATTTTATCATAGATATATAGGGATATGAGTAATTTAAAACACGTAGCAGGTAGGATTATAGTTAAGGTAGATATTGAACAAAAAAATCATTATAGTTTTTCTGATGGCACTACTATAAGACTTGAAAGAAATTTCGATAATTTCGATAAAAAATATACAAGTCAAGTATTAGGCGTAGTTGTTGATGCAGAATATATACCTAAAGATGCCTTAATTTTATTCCATCATAATTCCACACACGAATCTTATCAAATACATAATCATTCAAATTTAAGTGGTAAGGAAATAGCCTCTGGAATAAAGATATTTTCCATTATGGAAAGGGATTGTTTCTTTTGGAAAATGCCAAATGAAGAAGAATGGCAACCTATGAAAGAATACGCAACAGCGTTAAGAGTATTTATCCCATATACCGGGATGCTTCAAGGGATAGAACCAAAATTAATAAAAGATACACTACACATTACATCCGGCGAATATAAAGGGCTATGTTGCATGATGGCAAAGGCAGCAGACTATCAAATAACTTTTCGTGATCCCCATACGGGGAAAGATAAAAACATTATACGATTCAGGCAACACGAAAATGAAAAAGAAGGAAGAGAAGCAGAAGTGGTTGCAATTTTACATGATGTAACTGATAAAGTAAATAATGGCGAATATTGGGTGGGGTTAAGCGTTCCTGATGCAAAACCAATAGGGGGCGAAGTGATTAATGAAATGATTAAACAAATAACTAAACTTTCAAATGCCTGAAACACAAACAATAGAAGAACTAAATGATAAGCTACGAAAGTATGAAGAAGATGGTGTAGCTAAATTGTATTATAGTCTTAATAGGAAGTCATGGGAAATGGCTGATCTGATGAACGCTACTAATTTAAAATCATTAGACATTTCAGACCCAAAAGATAAAAGTTTTGACCGCTTAAAAGTAGTTTGGCAGGATGCAGCTTCAATAGCTTCAGCCGTAAAAGCGTTGGGTGAGATAGCTGGAATTAGTGGTGATGAAAAGAAAGATGTACAAAGACGTAAGGGGTCTTTTTTAGATAATGTTATTTCTGCGTGATGGGTGAAATAGTAAGGATATATCATACAGATATTGAGTTACCAGAACAACCAAATCTAAGTGATATAGAAGATTGGGGTACATCTAATCCATCCGAACAATATTGGAGACGGAGAAAGTTGCCTAAAATATTTTCTGAAATAATCAGGGATGAAGATGGCAATATTGAACTGACAAAAGAACAAGAGAATTATTGCAATACCGAATTAGATAGAATAAAAAATGGATTTTGGTTTTTTTTAAATGGGAAGCCAAAATATATTACAGGCAGAAACTACTATTATCTGCAATATTGGACACTTGAAAATAGAAAGCCACCAGAATATAGGGAAACAAGTAGAAACTATTACCTGTATTTAGAGTATTGGTATAACGTGTATTGGTGTAGAGGGGTTGTGAGGGGTAAAGGG
>CAZHCC010000062.1:0-5267 GCA_964530975.1 uncultured Candidatus Saccharibacteria bacterium | reverse complement strand
TAATTCATACATTGCAAGTTCCCTTTTAATCCAGTCTGAAAGAGAAATACCAAGTTTGGATGGTAGTTCTTCGGGTTTTATAATACCGGATATTATCGTATTTGAGCTTTTCCATTTAATCAAAGTGTAAAATAGCAAAATGGAAGCACTGATACCTGTAGGGTAAGAAATATATGTAGCACCTGAATACTTTGTCCCCAAAAGGTTTATATATGAAGAATAATTAAAACCAACAATTTCATTGATAAACTTTTTGCTGCCATCTTCAAGATCAATTTCGATTTTGATCTCTGCGACGGCCGCAAACTGCGCATCTTTTATCACTTTTTCTCGAACAAGTTTCTCTATTTCCTGTGGGGACTGAAGACTGGCCATTGATGATAGAATTAATTCTTCAAGCTTATTTCCAGCATTCAATGGTAATTTAGTAGTCATAGAACTAATTTGAAAAAGATTTTTGATCAGCTCAACTTCACTACCGCCTGTATATACTTTTATAGTAGGAATATTTGGAAAAGTATCATGAAGTGATAGCACTTCTTCTTGATAAATAGGGTATTGGGAAGTTGATTTACTCTGGCCAGGGAATTTAAACGTTTTCGTATTTGTAAACGGATCAATTGACTCCAGGATACCTTTATGAAAAAATCGAGGCTTTTGTTTAAGTTCATCGATTGCTGTTTTTGGTGACCATGAAAAAACTACCTGGTCCGAATCTATCTGCTCCAGCAAATATAAATTTACACTATCAATCGCTTCAAAATAAGGTAATTCTTCAAGTACACATAACTTCTCTCCTATTAAGAAATTGGTAAGTCCTGGTGAAGCGCCTATATTTATCAAACTGAAAAGCCCTTTAGATTTGAATATTTCATGAAATTTCTGTTGATGAAATTTGAGGCTGTTTAAAGTCTGCTCATCATACATATCAGAAGCCAGATCTGCATAATTACTATTAATTTTTAGAGCAAAATGTTGGATGAAATCATTAAATTCTGGTACCGAGGTATTAATACAGGCATCGATATCATTGAATAAATCACCGTATTTAGCTACTTCAATATCTTCAAATTTATCAACTTGAATAAACTCAGATTTCTGAAGTAATCGTCGGGAGTTAAAAAGTGATAATTCGGCTTTATTCTTATTCCTGACAATAAATATAAATTTTGTATCATCGATACCATATTTACGATAAAGTTCTTCAAGGCAAGTAGCCAGAACCGAACCTACAGCTCCAAGTCCAAAAAATACAAATTTAGCCATTAATCACTCTAATAATATGTAATTAGAAAAATTAATACAATTTTCTAAATACTTGATGATATAAAACTATTATCTTCAGAATTCCATACGAAATAATCCTTATTTGAAATTCGAAGTTTATTCATTTCATCATCAGAAATATTTTGGAAAAACTTTTTGATGCCCATCATGACCCCATTATGGCTAATAATAGAGATATCATAATCTTTCGTACGGGAATTAGTAATTAATTCTTCCATAAATAGCTTTACCCTGAGATATACATCATGATAGCTTTCGCCACTAATTCCCTGGAATTTACCTTGATGTATATAAGTAAAACGAGATTTCTCTCTATCTTCTAGTATTTCTGTAGGAATTTCCTGACGTCTTTTACCATCAATTAGTCCATAGCAACATTCCCTCAACCGTGATTCAAGTGTATGCCCCGCCTTTATTGAAGCTGAAGCTATTTCAAAAGTTTGAATCACCCTAAGAGCCGGACTTAAATAGAATTCCTTGATATTAAAATCTTTCATTAATAAGTCATTAAATTTTTGGGCCTGCTCTATACCTTTATTTGTTAAAGGGCTATTCGCAATACCCTGAAATCGATCTTCTAAATTAAATTGTGTTTCTCCATGCCGGATAAATATTATTTTCATTAACGTCTCCCTCTTTTAAATCCCAATACACCAAAGACTCCTCGTATTGTTTCACGAAGAAGAGTATTTCCTATTTGACGAAACATTGTGTTTTCTGAAGCTTTTGTAAGTATATTTTCATCACTACTTTTTCTGTTGTGATCAGTATCTTGCGCAGTTTCTGTTTCAATATATGGTACTTCACTTTGTGCAGGTTTATCTCCATATTCAACCCGGAAATGCTCTTGCTGGTACTTTACTTTATTTTGTAATATTTCATATGCTGTTTCTCTATCGTATGGCTGTTGATATTTCGAAAGTAATGCCGAAGACTGGATAGCACTCCTTAACTCACCATCATCGATTGTATCCATTCTTGATTACGGCGCGGACATTGTGACACGGACCAAAGGTGTAGGTAAGCCTTTTTCGTTAAGAGCTGTAACCAAAGCCTCCCCAATCCCTAGCTCAGTAATCTCACGGTTAGTAGTATAAAATTCAGAAATTGGAAAATTTTCAGAAGCTAGTTTAATCGCTTTACGATCCGTTGCGGTAAATGCGCGAAGTGCATGCTGAATCTTCAAACCTAACTGTGCAAGAATTGATGCTGGTACATCATTTGGGCTTTGAGTACAAAAGATCAAACCAACTCCTTTAGATCGAATAAGTTTTACAACAGTAATCAATTGATCCAATAAAGCTCTCGAGGACTCATCAAAGACGAGGTGCGCTTCATCAATTACCAGAATAAGCTTAGGCTTTTCAATATCACCTTCCTCGGGGAAAACTGAATATATTTCTGCAAGTAGGCAAAGCATAAATGTAGAGAATAGCTTAGGACTGTTTTGCATATCAGCCAATCTTAAAATATTAACAATTCCTCTTCCAGACTCCTGCCTTACTAAATCATTTACATCAAATGACGGTTCACCAAAAAATTTATCAGCACCTTGTTGCTCTAATTCAACAATCTTCCTTAGTATAGTAGACACAGAAGGTGAGCTAACCATTCCATATTCTTTTTCAAATTCCTTCTCCCCTTCATTTAATATAAAATTAAAGATAGCCTTCAAGTCCTGTAAATCGACCAAAGGGAACTTATTATCATCACAAAATTTAAAAATTACAGATATCAATCCGCGCTGAGTATCGTTAAGCTCCAGAATTTTGGATATTAAAATAGGGCCAAATTCAGAGACAGTTGACCGAAGTCGAATTCCATTCTCCTCAGAAATTGTGAGAAATTCTACCGGAAACTTTTGTGGATTCCATTCAAGCCCGAGCTTTGATTGGCGTGCAATAATTTTTTCATTGGTGGTGCCTTCCTGTGAAATTCCGCTAATATCTCCCTTTATGTCCATTATAAGCACAGGGACACCAGAATTTGATAAAGACTCAACGAGTTTTTGAAGTGATTTTGTTTTGCCAGTTCCAGTTGCACCTGTAACAAGTCCATGTCTATTTAGCGTTGACAAGGGAATTCTGATTGGAAGATCAGGGAATGCCTGTTCTCCCAGCTGGGCGGCCCCTATTAAAATAGACTCCCCGGTAAAATTATACCCTGAAGAAATTTGATGCTTAAATTTATCAGTTTCCATATTTATATATTATTATACTTCGAAGAATATTGCTATTTAACCAGTGTTATTTGGTAAAATCGAATTCCTCTATCTCCGGCATATCTTTACCGGTTTCTATTATATGAGCTAAATGAAATGAGACCTTCCTATCGTATAATGAGATAATGCTTTGTGCCTTTATTTCATTTATCAAACCCTGTTCAAAAAGCTTTCTTACTCCCCAACGCACTAAATTCCACCTTGAGGTTCTATTCCGCACATGCATATCAAAAGGTGTTGTTGTAGAGCCATTCTCAATATATCCTCTTACTTCAATATCCTTGCAAATAACATGGTCAAAGAGACTTTTTTTTACACTTTCGGGATACCCATGGAAGCTAATCCAGGTAGGTTTCTTTTCTGGAATATATTCTGAAAGTTTCTCAGTCTTGAATACATTTGTATCAATAATATTAATAAACTGTAATTTAGCCTCAGGTACTTCTTGTCTGAGTAGTTTCATTCCAGCAATAACCTCTTTAGTAACATAATCACCAATTCCGATAAAAGTCAGATCGGGATTTTCATCACTAAACTGATCCCAAACCTGAATACCGCTGCTCACAAGCTCTCTTGCCTGCTCTATATTCAGCCATCTTGGTTCAAGTGTTTTACCGGCAACAATTATATTTATGCCATTTTTCGATTTGAGACATTTTTCCATTATGGCTAGTGTGATATTGCCGTCAGCAGGGAAATAAATTTTTACAAAATCATCCTGTTTTTCCAATAAACTGCTGATAATACCTGGGTTTTGATGAGAAAATCCATTATGGTCCTGTCTCCAACCAGAAGAAGTTAGGATAATATTTAAAGAGGAATAGTCCCTCCTCCAGGGAATTTCCCGGGCAACTTTCATAAATTTTATATACTGATCTGCCATGCTGGAAATTATTTGTACAAAGGCTTCATACGAAACAAAAATCCCATGACGCCCTGTTAAAATATATCCCTGTAAAAGACCGAATAAGCTATGTTCACTTAGCATTTCTATAATACGGCCGGAAGCAGATATATCCTTATCCCAGATAACAGTCGGCCAAACAAAACTTCGAGTTGTAGCTTCAAAAACTTTATCAAGTTTATTTGAATATGTTTCATCAGGAGAGAATAATCTAAAATTTTGTGATGTATTATTTTGTATTATAACTTCTTTGAGATATTCTCCTAGTCTACGCATTGAACTGGATCCTATATAACCTGAAACCGGAACTTCTTCAGAATATTTTTCGATATCCGGCAAACTTAAATTTGGATAAATTGCATCGGGAAAAGCATGTTTATTATGACCGATTCTTTGACCCTCATCAGGAATTATATCTAAGATATCCTGATCAAAATTATCATCATGAAATAATTCGTCAAAATTATATGAATGAAGCCATTCATTAAGAATTTTTAATTCTGAGCTATCGTTTTTCGCATTTGCAGCAACGACCTGATGTGAAAGATAATTACCTTCGATCTTTAGACCATGAATTTTTTTGGGACCTGTCCAGCCTTTAGGAGTTTTGAGAATTATCATTGGCCAATATGGAGCAATGCTGGAATTTCCTATACCTCGTGCATGTTCCTGAATGCTTTTTATCTTATGGTAACAAGTCTCAAGTATTTCATGCATTTTTTTATAAATATCCTCTCCTGGTATTTCTTCAACAATATAGGGCTCATATCCATATCCATAGAAAAGGGAACGAAGCTCTACTGTCGACATTCTACCAAATACTGTCGGACCGGAAATCTTATACCCATTTAAATG
>CAZHCC010000061.1:0-5346 GCA_964530975.1 uncultured Candidatus Saccharibacteria bacterium | reverse complement strand
CTATTAAGTTGTCATGTGGGTTTGACATGATTTATATTAGCATCTAATTTTAGATGCTTTTTTTTATTTTTATTTTCTCTACAATCTTTGTGTGAATCATAAATTTGTATCTATACTTCAAAGCTATTATCCGCTATTTCTATTATTCTTACTTGATATTGCTTTACTTCCTATTATTTACTTATTTTGGAGTACAAATAATTTATTAAACTGGGACTTTCCTGGACATATTGCTCAAATTAATTTCTATAAGGAAAATCTTTTGCCTTTTCTTTCTGGGTGGAATAATGAATATTCACTAGGCTATCCTCAGGGTGATTTTTATCCACCAATATTCCATTATTTGATTGCTTTACTTTGTCTTTTTTATAATGATCCTTTTTTCTGGATTAAAATTTTGTTTTCTATTACTTTGATTTCTCTTCCACTGGTTATTTATTATTTTTTAAAAAGTTTTTTTATAAATATTATTAGGAGTGATCCAAGGAGAGAAGATATTGTAATTGCAACTGCGGTGACTATATTTGTAATTGTTCTAGGTCCTATTTTATATGGAGGCACTTTAAAGTCTTTTGCAATTCTGGGGCTTTTGAATAATTTTCTGGCTTTGCCTTTTTTCTTTGTCTTTTTGGGATCAATTCTATATTTTCCTTCAAAACTTAACTGGAATTATATTTTGCGTAATGTCCTTTTGCTATCGCTGATTATGCTATCTCATATGGTTGTTGGGTTCGTCAGCGTAATTATAACAATGTTTGTATACATTTGTGCTAGTGTTCAGTATAAGAATGTAAGTATAACTGAAATTATTAAATCATTAGTTTATAATAATTTATTTATTTCCCTGGTTCTCACTTTTTTTGTAACTATATTTTTTTATATTCCATTTATTGCATACCAGGATTTTGTTACATCTCAAATTATGACACCTCCTGATAGGCTTACAACGTTTGGACTAGCTCTGTTTTCTATTACTTTAGCTATTATCTATAAACAAGGTTCAAAACTTCTCAATAAACGACTTTTTCTAGGTATATATATTCCATTATTAATATTTGTGATTTATTGTGTGATTGAAGTAGTACTGCTTAATTTTGGACATCGATTGTTAACAGGCATAGTACAGTCATATCGATTACTTGCATTCTCTATGCTTGTATTCCCCGGAATTACTGCTTTGTTTTTAATTGGCCCTATTAGAGATTTTATATTTCCCAAAATCGTTTTTTTTAAAAAATACTTTCATTACTCACTAATGCTTTTACCCTTAGCCTTATTGATAATATCTTTTCTTCAAACACCAAATCTAAAATCATATATCAGTATAGATTTTGAAGAGCGGGAAATTGCTAAACGGCAAGATGGTAATTATCTATCCTTAAGTTTCGATGATTCACCGAAAACATTTATAAGAACGGATGTTTATTCTAATATAGTGACCAAACAGAATGTCAAGTTTGTAAATGTATTATTTGCTGAGTCCAGTTATCATGAAACCCTTGTAACCTCACTTAAATCAAGCATTGATACTGCTGACTTCTCGTACTCGAAACCATCTAGAAAACTTTATCCAGATACATATAAAATGTCTTTTGATGAGGTAAGGAATACTTTATCACTATTAAATGTTAAATATCTACTTTATACAGATAATACAAAACTTAAATACGATCTTTGTGGTAAAGACCGATTCCTATATGCCACAATTAAATTATCAGAGGGCGTAAATCGGGATTTGAGTATCTATGGTTGCAGACTGAAAAATGAAATTTATGTAAAGAATTTTGATATTTCTCAATCTACAAAAAACTGGGACGAAACTAACTATGATGCAATATTTGATGAGAGAAGCACCGTATTTACTAATAATAAAGTAGAGGGCGGAGCTTATGTTTATAATGGCAATATTGACTGGTGGAGAGATGGTCAGAGATTTTCTATTTATAAAACTAAAAAAGATTTTGCAATTCTGCCAGTTCAATATAATCCTCGATGGCAAGCTTATAAAAATGATTGCTGTGGTAATATTCAAGAAGTTAAAATTTCAAGAGTTACTCCAAACCTGATTGGAGTAGAGGATAAGGGGCAGATTTATTTCGAATATGAATTACCACTTTGGGAAAAGACAATAGGTTTTATTTCTCTAACCACATTTATAGCTGTAATTGCCGGTTATATATGGACTTTGATTCGAAAAAAATAATTATTACTTAATAGATTTGACATTAACTCTTGCGGCAATCTGCATGGCAAATATTCTCAAATATTTATGATTTATATTAATGATAATTGGAATTCGCTACAATATTACTATGGATAATTTATTTAAATCTTTTGCCAAAATCCCATATTATTTTTATCTGCTATTTATAAATTTAATATCATTATTCATTCTTATTCCTCTATATTCTGATAATAATCTTTTGGCATGGGATTTTGTAGGACATATCTCTGCTATACAATACACAAAAGACTATTTGTTTCCCGACTTACAGGGCTGGAATAATTCGCATTCACTAGGATATCCCCAAGGTTATTTTTATCCATTCCTCTGGCATTATTTAATAGCAGCTTTTAGTTTCGTTTATGATAGTCCTGTATTTTGGATAAAACTCTTCTTTGGAATTACTTTTTTGAGCATCCCTTGGCTTGGTTATAACGTTTCAAGAAGAATCGCAGAGAGATTGAATATAGGTAAATCAGACAAGAATGACTCATCGGATATCTTGGTTCATTTAACTCACCATGACAGAGACATTATTGCAGTTATTTCTTCTCTTATTATTTTTCTTTCCATCGTTTTTGGACCTATGGTCTTTGGAGGTACTTTACGATCTTTTCTTGCAATTGGTTTAATAACAAATTTCTATTCACTTGGATTATTTCTTTTATACTTATATTTTTTACTTGGTAAAAATGAAGTTTTTGTATTGAGAAAGACACTTTTACTTTCTCTTTTATTAAGCTTGATTTTATTATCACACCTGGTGACCGCTTTGGTTGCAATTATAATTACTATTGCATTTCTTGGTATGCATAAATGGAGAAGTTTCCAGATTTCTAAATCAGAAAGCAAAAAGACCGGTTTCTGGGGTAATTACTTAATGAGAGTTCTAAAATCCAATTATTTTATTACTCTACTGATCTCCTTTTTTACGACTTTATTTTTTTATATCCCTTTAATACAGGATAGTGGGTATATTTCCCCAATACAGGGTATTAGATCGGATTCAATAATTACTCTGGTAGTTTTTTGTCTTGGAATTATCTCTCTAGTTTTAATATATTTCTTACGTAAAAAAATTATTATCAGCGAAATTACAGCATTGATACTATCGTTTGGCCTCATGGCAGTATTGGCATTACTTGAGCTTGTCTCATCAAGATTAAATTTAAATTTATATATGGATAGAATACAGCCATACAGACTCTTATCCTTTGCACTAATATTTATTCCTGCAATAACATTTTTGATTTTTATAAAAGCATTAGAAAACTTTACTATAAATAAGTTAGGGAAGAATACATATTCAGTAATTTTATGTTTTTCCGCACTTGTATTGGTTCTTATATCTGGAATTGGTATTTATCAAAGCAGGAGATTCGCACAAAGTTTCGGTGAAGTCAGTTTCAATAGTACAAATATAAATAATGCTCAAAATAATAATTACCTTTCATTGTTTAGAAGTGAGGACTCTTATTATTTATACAGAGTTCTATCATATCCTGAATTAAGTGGTATAAATAATATTCATATTGTAAATTCTCAATTTAACGAGTCTACCTATTTGAATTCTTATTTTGTAGCTTTAAAGGATAGTATTTATGGAAAAATTGATAGTGAAGAAGATGTAAATTATCCCGAGAGTTATAAATTAAGTAAGAGTGAGTCACTAAATCTATTGAATATCTTTAATATTCAGAATTTAATTTTTACTGATACTAAGAAGTTTAACTATGATATTTGTGATAAAAATACTATTTCCCTTTTTGCTGAAATAAGTTTAATTAATATTGAGAGTGGGGATGTAAAAGCGTATAGCTGCAAAATTGATTTTAACGGTAATGATGCGGAAAAAATTTTAGTAAGCACCGATAATCAAAATAAGTGGTTTGATATCACAAGAAGTCAGTTAAAAGATTCACAAAATAATATATTTATCGATAAATTAAAAAATTCATCAGGAGATGTAAAAGCCATTACCCCTGAAAACAAAATTAACTGGAGTGAAAATAATCAATCTTTTGAAATTGAGGTAATTAATAGTGATAAGCCAGGAAATTCTATTTCTATATTAGCTATCCAATATAACCCAAATTGGAAGGCATATAAGGAGATAAGCGGGCAAAAAGTTGAAATCACCGTTTATAGGGCTGCTCCAAATTTAATCGCTATTAAGGATATAGGTAAAATTACTTTTGAATTCCAAAATACTTTAATAGAAAATATCCTGAAGTACCTGGGAGTTACTTTATTCACTGGAAATTTACTTGCTGTAATATTTTTTACTGTAACCTCGTATAGAAAAAAATTAAAATAAGTAATTTTCTAAAAAGAAAAAGGACCAGCAAAAACTGGTCCTTTAATAATAATTCTTGTTTTCTGATTGCCCGCTGTCTATATTGCATTTTGAAGTCCGGTTAGACCTACGAAATTACATGTATCACTGTCCACCCATTCATAGTTTTTGGACATACAGTATAAGTTGGTATTAAATCAGCACTAGTTTTTGTTTCAAAGTTACGGGTTGTGCTTATTATCGCTAAACTTAACGCCAGAATTGTTGCAATTGTGAATATAATAATAATAGGAATCTTCTGGCCTAAGAACCTTTTTAAAGGAATATTAGAAAAACATGATAAATATTAAAATTTTTGATAAAAAAATCTATTCACTTTCTGCCGGGCTCTTGCTTATTTTGCGCTATGGTCTTAAAATCATCTCGTTCTTAAGAAGTGATGATTCAAAAAATTCTTACTTTGAATTTTTCTGGAGATTTGAATTTAAGTAATATCGATAGCTTTCTGCGGAGTTGACCACAACTCGACAGCAGGAGCAACTGCTGTCGAGCGCATAGCTCAGTTGGTTAGAGCGCAGTCCTGATAAGACTGAGGTCCCTAGTTCGAGACTAGGTGCGCTCACCACGAAAATCTATGATTTTCGGAGAGTAAGGAATATTACTTATTAATTGAATATTTGTATAATTCATAAAATAAATATAATCTTCTGAATACAAATCTTAACGCAATATGTCAGAAGAGGGCTTTCCCTCTGAAGCTTCAGCGTATGAGGGCCTTTAGCTTAGTTGGTAGAGCGCCTCGTTTGCACCGAGGAGGTCAGGGGTT
>CAZHCC010000060.1:0-5374 GCA_964530975.1 uncultured Candidatus Saccharibacteria bacterium | reverse complement strand
AATAAAATCAATTCTTTTGACATTAAATAAATATTTATTTTGAGTAATCGATTGAATTTGTGCAAGAAGATCTTTTTGAATTTTAAATTTTTCCCCGAGCAAAGTAGTATATTGACTCTTATAATCGTGACAGGAATTAAATACTACAATTTTATCAATTTCACTTTGAAAAATCTGTAATTTAAAGGATTGCGATATAATTAGCATGAAAGTAAGATAATCCACTGCAATTTTACGAATATACGAAAATTTATTTATTGTGGAAATAAGAGAATTAATTAGTTCATTTAAATCTGCAATAGAAATGTCAAGATTATACAAATAAAACTTTGGACTACCGGTAAAACGAGTTATGATCTCAGACTGGATCCCATCTTGGAAGTTCATAGAGGATGATATTATTAATATATTTTCACCATGACCATACTCACCGATTTTATGAAGTTTTTGGGAAGTTAAATCCATTTTAATTTTTGCTTTTCTTCTGTCTTGCCTGGCGCATTAATTTCTGTAAAAAAATTGCAAACCATGTATTAGTCGAATCTGAAGATCCGTTTAGATTTGTGCTTGCATTTGCTATTTGGGATCTGGTAGGTGGGAAACCTGAAGAAATCATATTTTTGACAAAAATAACTGGATCGAAGCCTCCCTGAGAATTATTGGCTTGGGGTTGTCCCAATTGATTCTGAGCATGGTTTTGGGGCAATTGCATAGGATCAATATCACCCCTTTCAATATCGAGATATCTTTCCCTATTTAAATTTTGTTGTCCTTCGTATTTATTGTAACTTTCAACTGCTTCAGGTGACATTAGCTATTTTCTGATATATATTTCTCGGTCATACGTTTTTCTGATGTACGCTTTTCTGAAGAGCGATGATCAGACTTCTTTTTTATAGTACCAATTCCAACTTGTAATTTCACGATACCTCTGGCATTAAGGTATGCTCTAATAACATAAGCATGCATTCGCTTATTCTGTAAAGTCTTTTGCAAATCAATTATTTCCTTTTTGCTAAAAAGTAATTTCCTTTTTTGAGGAGCTTCAGGACTGGACTTTAAATGTATGTTATAAATATATGCTTCTTCGACTTCAATATTAATTACGGAATCACGTATTTCAAAATTGTGACTTTTGAAGTCTTTAACATCTAATCCTTTGAGCACAATACCTGCTTCCAGCTTTTCTTCCTGTGAATATTTGAAAAGCGAATGTTTATTTACTTTTAAGGTATTATCCAGAGACATTATTATTGAATAATAATCTATATCAGGACAAAAAAACAATTATAGCGCACTTACACTTACCCGAAAAACTTTGTTATCACTTAATCCATATAAAGTTTTTTCATCTGATCCCATTATTAGTTGCTTGATATTCACAAAGGTTAAATTTTCATTTCCTGTATATTTATACGAGCCTTTGAAAGTATACTTTTTATCAGGATTAAGATCTTTTTCATAAACTACAATTCTTTGATTATCACTATCTGCAATATAGAACCGATTTATATTATTAGGAGAAGTTGCTCTTGCAGGGGTGGTAGCAATTTGAAGTGATGTTCCCAGTGGAAGTAATGCAGGTGAAATGCCTGTGAAATTTGCATCTATATTTCCTCCAAAAAATCTCCTGACTGATCCAGAATTTGATATTTCGAAAATTCCTCCATCAATAGTAAAATCAGTAATAGTACCCCCAAATCCGGCGGCCTTATTCCAAACCTCAGGATTCTTGAATCCATCCCCATTACGTATATATCGTAGAATTTTGTTTTCAGAAGGGATGAAGGTATATACATATGGTGTACTGGAAACTAAAAATACTTCTAATTCCTGTACTCCCATACCGGCTTTCTTTAGTGTCTCACTTGCAGTGAATTTACTAAATGTCTTTGTTTGAAGATTTAGTATAACCAAACCGATATTATCATCTGTAATATAACAGCTTGTCTGAAGGCAGCTTATATTGTTCATGGATGTCAATTGTGTATCACTTGCAAAGACATCAAATTGCATCAATCCTCCATTAGAAATTAAGATCTGAGCATTTGCCCTATCAACAGCATAAACAGTATTTGAAACAATTGAAAAATCTACGATCTTTGCATTTGGAATATTTGTTGCAACAAATATCTCATCTGCCTTCTCAATCTTGGTTATATTATAAAGATTAAATTCTAAATCCCTAGATTCAGTCTCTATAGTTGTAAGAAATGCCTGATTGGGGAAATTGTTTTTTTTCGCCATTGTTATTTCACCGTTTAGACTAGTATAAGTTGCATTAAACTGTTCGATATTTTTTGCGGTTGCATATAGTTTAAGGTCATCAAATTTTTTCTGTAACGACGCTTGAATATTTGATTGATTATTCCCTGACTGGTTAATAGTTGCACCAGGTATTGATGAAGGGGAATCGGTTGAAGGGGCTCGAGAAAGTATCAGGTAACCTGAAAATAGCAGTACAAGTACAATTGTAAGATATTGAAGGTTCGTTTTACGGGTACTTCCATGAAATCTCTTAAGTTTATGTGGATTATTTCTGTATATTAAGCCAAAAATTAAATCCAATCCTGCAGAAGTGATGCTCATGAAGAATTTCCAGATTCTTGATCCGAGGCCTTTGAGTCCTGATTGAATCCTCTCCAGGCTAGCGGAGTCACGGAGTCTAGTAGCACTTTGTAAAATTTTTGTTTTTGCAGCATTAAACTTAAAATTTTGATCTGGCTCTATATCTTTATGAGAAATTTTAGTTTCAGCCAGCACTGTATTTACTTCATTTTTTTTGTCTACAGGATTTTGGTCAACCAGACCTTGTTCTTGTATTTCAGGAATGTCTTCTCGAGTTTCATCAGAAATTACAGAAAATAATTCTTCACTTGCATAATCAATTTGATAATCAATAAATATACCATGATACTTCGGTTCTGCTTCATTTAATACATATTTCTCTGTATAAGGATCTTCCTCTGAAAGATTTTTAAAGTTTGAAATAGATAATATATCTCCTAGCTCAACAGTAGCCGATCCATAATACTGAGGCTGGCTTTGCGAATTAATCAGCATTGATTGAGCGCCTCTATACATCCTCACATTTAAATCACCGTCTATCCACACATATACAACTCCGTCCCGGAATGCCAAAAAACAGACGCTATAATCGACATCCTCAACTGGTAGCTTTAGGGACAGCAAGTGATCTGCAAGTGAATCACCAGAATTGAATAAAGCACTCTTCATATCGGCTAGTAAATCTCCGGTATTGTTTTTGAAGTCTGTCACAAAATAATCCAGGCCCGCATTTAAGTGGTCATAGAGATCTTTGACTTGAGCACTATACAAAGATGCGCTTACATAATATTTTGTATTTTCAAATTCAAACTCCCTATATGCAAAAGCCGTATTCTTAGGTAGGTTTGAATCGGAGAATACATTGTAAATTTGATTTTCTCCTTTATCAGATATAGACATAGTATGTCGTTATACTAATTTACAGAAATCGCAGAGCAATTACAAATAGCGTAACTTGAATTACAAGATATACGTATGTTGCAACTCTTACAATTCCATCTACATCAGTTTTGACTTTGCGATGAAATAGAGCTATTTGTCTTACCTGAAGTATTGAAAGAATAATTATGTATAAGAAAATACCAATTGTAATCCCGATTGCTATTAGTCTTCCAAAACTTTCTGGATTATTGAAAACTTCGTCAATCATCATCTCCTCCTTTTCCTTTTGATAATTTAAGTTTTACATCCATAATAAAATCACGAACTTTATACGACTTTGGAACATTTGATAAACTGAATACGGTCCCCCCCGATGCGGTTAGGATTGATATATCTCCCATATCAAAAATGGTTTGTAGTAAACCACTTTGAGTATCTTTTGCATCTTCTATATCTTTTACCATTGCTGATTCAATACGGTTATCAAATATACCTTCAAAATCTATATCTACAAATCTTTCATTGGTTAATATATTTATATTGTAAAACCATTTAAAGAAAATATTAAAATATCCTGTTAACACATACGCTAACCAGCCGATATTAATTATTGTCCACCAGTTTGTATTGAAGAAATTATTAATACCTATAAAACTGCCAAATATATTTATATCTAAATATGTCAAAAGTGATTTTAGGATTTGCGGTAAAAAAAGGATGAAAGTATATAGTATTAAATTTATCAATAAAATTACTTTATGTTCTCTAACAAATAAAAGTACATATTCATTAGGATTTTGTCCGTCAACGCAGACATTCGAAGGGAAAGAGGCAATGGTTGCAAATGGGTTTACCCTTCTCATCCTGGGATGGGATAAATTATTCGCTGTTTGGTTTTGTTCTTGAATATCCACTTTTTGTAATTATTTGCCTATTTTACATCAAATTTAGTATTGATAAAAACCGAATTCAGTACTATAGATATAATCATTATACGGAGTGGCAGTATTAAATACGGATCGAAAGGTCCAACCTGTGAGGGTTTTACGGCCACTTGAGCCAATTAATGTAATCCTCGCAACTCTTTTTTGGGGTGCATCTAATTGTATTTGAATGCTTTGTAATTCCCCTACATTTAGTCGTGAGTCTTTTTTAAATATTTCACTTAGTTGTTGAAGAGTATAGCCATTTGTACGCCATTTCCAATTATATGACTGAATTCTCTTAGGGCAATTACATCCATCCCTATAATACGGATTTGAAGACCAATAATCTTTATAAGCATAAGCATCATCATTTACCGGCTGTATATATGGTAAGTCCCCACTGCCCCATGCGGAATTGAGTGTAGTGCTCTGTCCCCTATGACTTGCACTATAATATGCCACAATTGGTTTGCCACTATGAAGAATGACTTTGCCTTTAGTAGAATCCACAAATGATTTTTTCTCTAATCCTCCTAAATAAACCTGACATGAAGCTGTACCGCAAATTGTGCATTCCTTCTTATCCCCACATGTACCCATCACATATGTCCTTGCGGCAACGACTTGAGCCTTAACACTTTCTACGGGCCAAGAATTAGGGACCTCGCCAATTCCAGATAAGTATTCATCAATTGTAAGATATCCTCGATCCTTGGCTGCCTGAGGATAAGAGTCAAATTTGCCACTTACAGTGATTTTTTCTGGCTCCTGATAATCTCCAATATTTGTTCCAGTATAGTAATAAGTTAAGATCTTATCATAAGTCCAGCCTTTTTGAGCCATTCCATAGGCTCCCCATTGTGACATTCCAAGTCCATGGCCCTCGATTAAATCGCGCCCTCTTCCCATAAAATAAAACTGTCCTGATTCTAATGGCTTTTGCCCTGCCTGTTGATTATTATTTATTTTATTGAGCTCAGCATCAAGAAGCGCTTTTT
>CAZHCC010000059.1:0-5395 GCA_964530975.1 uncultured Candidatus Saccharibacteria bacterium | reverse complement strand
CAGCCATTTTTATACGCTTGAAAATAAATACTTTCTAACTCTTTAAACTCTATTGATTCTGGGCAGTTAATTGTCTTTGATATTGATCCATCAATAAATTTCTGTGCGATCGATTGAACATCCAAATGAGTTTTAGGCGATAAATCATTTGCGGTTACAAAGACTTTGGCTACTTCCTTATCAAAAATATTAAGTTGCTTTGCATATGCATAAGCAAAGTCATCAAGTATAATTTCTTCCATAATTCCATTCGCATTAATGATTTTACGGATAATTGATTTACTAAAAATAGGTTCAATTCCCGATGAAATATTTCCAGCATATAGTGAAGATGTACCAGTTGGAGCGATGCAATTTAACCCTCCATTTCTTATTCCTGTTTTAAATATTTTCTCTCTAATTTCTTGGTTGAGGAATTGTATTCGCGTAGAGAATTTCCTCTTGTTATACGAAAGAAAACTTCCTTTCTCCTCAGCTATTTCAGAGGAAGAAATATATGAATTATCTCTTAATATTTGTAGAATTTTTTCAAGTATTGAAAGCGATTCTGGACTTCCATATACAACATTAAGCATTGCAAACATGTCTGCTAAACCTGCAATCCCTAATCCTATCCGTCTTTTTTTTAATGCTTCTCTTTTTTGTTTTTCTACAGGGTACTTTGATAGGTCAATTACATTATCTAATAATCTTACAGCTATTTTTATAGTTTTAATTAATTTTTTCTCATCAATCGCTGCCTTTGATGTGAATGGAAAGAGAACAAACTTTGTTAAGTTTATTGAGCCTAAAGGACAAGAACCATATTCTGGCATAGGTTGTTCTCCGCAGGAGTTTGTGCCAATAATCTTTTCGCAGTAATTTAGTTTGTTTTTTGCATTCATTTGGTCGACAAACAGCACACCCGGCTCAGAATTCTCATATGTCGAACGCATTATTTCTTGCCATAAATCATCTGCTTGTATTGTTTTGTATATTTTTTGATTAAATTTTAAATCCCATTTTTCTTTTGATTCAAGAGCTCGTATAAAATCATCTGTTATCAGAATTGAAATATTAAATTTTGTCAGCTCACCTTGATTTTTTTTAGATTTAATAAATTCAATTATGTCCGGGTGGTCGCATCTGAGCATTGCCATCATGGCACCTCTTTTCGTTCCACCTTTCATTAATGTATCGCACATTTGATCCCAAATCTTCATAAAGCTAATTGGTCCCGAAGACTCGCCCTCAACGCCTTTTATTTGATCACCTCGTGGTCTTAAACGTGAAAAGTCAATTCCCAGTCCTCCCCCCTGGCTCAATGTAAGTGCAGTTTCCCTGAAAACACTTAAAATTGAAGAAAATGAATCTTCTGGTTGTTTCATAACAAAAGTATTAATTAATGTGACATTACGGTTTGTCCCAGCTCCAGCTGTGATCCTTCCGGCAGGGATAAATTTAAAATCAGTCAATGCCCAAAGGAAATTCTTTTCCCATAATTGCGGGTCTTGTTCAGTAGATGCTAGATTTTTAGCAATTCTTTTCCATGTGTCAGTAATCGTTTCCTCTAAATAATTACCTTCATATGTTTTAAGTCGATATTTTAAATTCCAAATATAATCAGATATAAAATTGTTGATTTTATTAGTTTTCATTTTCTACTTGGTAGGTTCTATAAATAAGATCTTCAATATCATAGAGTTGAATGTCATTTGTTATTTCAAAAGCATACTTAAACAGGTCCGAAACTGTTTTATACTGTGCTACTTCTTCTGGAATTGATTTAATTCTTGACTCTACTCTTTCAATAACATCGCCTCGCATTAACATTCTTGCTCGAAGTAATGGGTAGGCAAAAGAATACATATAAATACCAAAAAAGTAGGGGTATTCACCTTGGAATTGTCTAATAGTGGCTGGATGTACTACAGCGGCTGGAATACGATTGGATGCATAAACCTGCTCAAATGAACTTCTCCTATATCCATAATTTGCACCATGAATATTGTTACTCATAAAGAAATCACCTTGCTTTTTTAGTTCTTGATACTCTTCAGATGTGCAAAAGTCATAATCTATTCCATTTACTTCAGGTTTCCCCATTTCGGGGATTCGCGGTGCTCTATCAGTTGTAGATAACACAAGACCAAATGCTCCTCTCGCAACAAGGTTATTGATTAAATGCGTTTTCCCAGATCCCGAAGTTCCGGATAGGACAAGTGGTTCAAATAATAAATTTTTATTATTAGTCGTTAACATGTGATATTTCTTCTAAAGTTGCAAAAACTAACTTTAGATTTTCTAATACTGTGGCTTTCTTAGTTTCATTAAGATTCAATACCTCAAAGTTATATGGATT
The DNA here is from genome assembly GCA_964530975.1 of uncultured Candidatus Saccharibacteria bacterium. Lineage (GTDB taxonomy): Bacteria > Patescibacteriota > Dojkabacteria > JAOAGR01 > JAOAGR01 > CAZHCC01. Next base: position 3,054 of record CAZHCC010000059.1, on the reverse strand, counting down.
TAAGTCATTGTAATTACTATCAATATCCATTTTTATGCTGCTGCATCCTAATTCGTATGGGAGAGATGTTTCTACACTTATTAAGTTAGGAAAATCTTTAGCACTTTTAAGAACCTCAAAAAAATCTTTTCCGGATCTTATAAAATGGAATTTTTTTTGTTTTGCTTCAGGAATATTTCTAAGGATATGAGATATAGTTTCTAACTTACTTATTGTTAATTCATTTGTTTCACGAATCGGGTAAATCTCATCTATTCCGAGTATCGATATTTCGGAAGTATTAATAAAAATTTTTAAACAAAGATTCCATTCCTCTATATTTTTGCCTTGAATTTTAGCGATAAATTCAATTCCATGATCCTGAAGTCCACGAAAAAACTCTAGAAATTTGAATGCTACTTCAATAGATTTTTCTGCATCTTTATCTACACTTGGCAAAGTGATTCTTATTGGATGTATGTCGTTGATAATGTCCGCTAAACCATAAAAGTTTATATCTCCATTCTGATCCGGCTGAATATCATTAAGTAAGATTTTATATTTTTTATAGTTGGCTCGATAAAATTGTGAATATTCTAAATCGTTGATAAATCGATTTGCAGATACGATATGAAAATTATTTTTATTATATGAAGAAAAATCTTCTAGATATTTTGTTGGAGCTAAAATTCCTATTGATAGCATTGTACGGATCTTCTACTTATTAAGTAACACTTACTTAAAGAGAATAGTACATGCTTTTATATTTCTTTAAAATATATAACTACTATATGGGAGCGTTCAAAATTATTGTACTAACAATTTCTTCACATAATCTTTCTCGAAGTCTGTGATATTCCAAGAAGTATTTAACTTGAAGAGAAGCTGTTTAACCTCATTGCTTAAGCAATTTGCGTACGTATTGCCGACCATATCATTATAGCCATTTCTTATAAATTCATAGTCACTTTCATCTAGTAATTCTTTTAAAATGTCTAAAGGATCTTTCTCTTTGCTTTCAATCTCAAGGAAATATCCCAATTCGTGAATATAATCAAATGTATAAATAACGTCAGCTAATTGTACCTCAACTCTTTGTTTGGTTACGGTTATTTTTTGTGTAAGGGAAACTTCGTTTTCTAATAATTTTACAAGTGAAGTGTAATCAATGCCATCAGCTTGAACACTAATTTGAGCTAATCCCACTCTTTTAAAAACTTCATTTAACTTTGTCTGATCTTGGTGGGAAAGGGGAAATTTCATACCTATTTCCTCGATAAACCATGGATTATTTAGTTTACTTTTATTATAAAAAAGTGACTTAAATTCTAATTTTGCAGCAATAGAATTATCAAAACGTACCCTAAGTCCTCTATTAAGATTATTGAAGTGAAATATTTCGCTATCAAAGTAAATATCTTTTTGATTTATTGTTTTCGCTGGACTGTACCTAGCTAATAATTCATCAAATTTTATTTTTGATAATTTAACTTTAACTTCTTTTTCTTCCATGTTTTAATTAGATTAGATTGATTCTACTTCTTTGCTTACTCGTTTTCTAACACCAGGAATATACTCACCATGTCTAATCATATCGTCTCTTTGTTCTTTCATAGCATAGGCAATTAAACTTTGTATTTGCGCTGGTGGCACTTCACAAAAGTTATGATTGGTTGTGTAATTATGTTTTTGACGCTCTTCTAAACCTTCCATTAAAACAGGAACGAATGAATGTAAAATTTCCTGTTGTGTATATTGGTAAGGGGCTTTACCTCCAGCCCATATATATTCTGGCCATGGTCTTTTCCCAGTAATCATATCCATCAAAGCAGTACCAGGATATGGTCTAAATTCAAAAGCACTAACTCTTGCTTGAGCTGTATTTTGAATTTTTTTACCGTTCGGTCCTTCTACAAATGGATGACTCTGAACAACTGCTCTCGCAACAGCTCTAACTGAACGCATCAGTGCAACCGTATCCATCATCTCTGCTTCGGTTTCTGATGGGGTTCCAAGTATAAAGTAAAGTTTAGTTCTGATACCAAAGCGAGCAAGATTTGCTACCGCACTTATTACCATTTCAGGAGTAATATCCTTGTCCATTATCCTCAAGACCCTTGCTGATGCCGATTCTGCCCCAATTGAGACTTCTCTACATCCGCTAATTGCCATCATTCTAAGCAATTCATCATTATTTTTAAGTTTTGCAAGTATATTAACCCTCGCTGTTGCATCCCATACGAAATCTTGATTGAGTCGAGTTTCAACCATTGCCCGAAAAAAATCTCCCATTCTTTTTCGATTTGCTAAAAAGAGATCATCTATAAATCTGACTGCATTAATTTCTTGCCCCCTTAGCATATGCATCTCCTGTATCAAATTTGGTGCAGTTCTACTTCTAACTGGATTTATTAATGCCTCGTGTGCTCCAGCGCAAAAAGTGCAATGAAAAGGGCAGCCTCTTGACCCAACCATATTGGTTTCAAGTCTTCCTTGTGATTCAAATGGGTCACCTTCCAAAAATTTCCTATCCGCAAAACTTAATAGATCTAAATTCCATGGAATCCATTTTCTTTCTAAATCATTTTTTTTGATAACATATTCACCCTTATGGTCAATATATGCGACACCAGACATCTCAGAGGGATCAACACCTTGAAGTAAACCTCTCATAATGAATTCGCCATCTTCAAGTGCTAAAACCTTAATCATATGACCAATGATTGGATCTCTCAAAACTTCCTCAGGTAAAGCTTTGGCGTGAGCCGCACCTACTGCAATATGTATTCCAGGATTAATTCTTGAAATTATTTCTCTTGCAAGTGGAAAAGTTGGTGTTAATAAATTTACTCCAACCCATCTCGGATTGGCCTTGTTTATTGTTTCCGCAACTTGCTCTGGAGACATCGCACGCATTTCTGCGTCAATTACTCCTGCATTGAATCCTGCAGATTCTGCTTCAGTAGCTAAGTGTGCAAGCCCAAAACTTGGTAATTGTTCAGTATCAGGTCTATCTACGAGTCTATAGTCATTTATAGGTGAGTTAACAAAGACTACATCCGGTCTTTGTTGTGG
>CAZHCC010000058.1:0-5436 GCA_964530975.1 uncultured Candidatus Saccharibacteria bacterium | reverse complement strand
GGGCTATTCTGGAATTGCTTTTTTCCAGCGGTATGCGTATTTCTGAAGTTGTTAAACTTAATCGTTTCGACTTGAATGATGCAGGAAAAATTTATATCCAAGGAAAGGGTAAAAAGCAAAGGTTTATTTATATAACACCTCGATCACGTCATTATATTAATGAATATTTGAAAGTCCGCAAAGATGAGAATGATGCTTTATTTGCTCCCACCCGTGGTGGCAGGAATGGTCAAAAAGGTAAACGAATTTCTACTAATTATCTGCAAGAAAGAATTTCTCATTATCGTAAGATACTTGGCATAATTGTACCAACTTCTGCTCACTCATTTCGTCATGGATTTGCTACATATCTAGCAGAAGAAGGAGCTAGTCCTGCTGCTATTCAAATACTGCTTGGACATGAGTCTTTACATACTACTGACAGATATGTGCATGCTAGTGATAAGTTCGCAGAGGATACGCATAGGAAGTTTCATCCATTGTATAAATAATGACGGTTTCAATAGGCTTTGGCAAATATAGCTTTATATTTTGCAGGTTTGCCGCTAATTACACAATTACCGGTAATATTTTCTTGTTTATCAAAAGGCAGGCAACGAATTGTCGCTTTGGTTTCTTCTTTCACTATTTCTTCTGATTCGTTTTCTCCATCCCATAAAGCAAGAGCAAATCCGTTTTTATTCTCTACTACATCTTTCAGCTCATCGTATGAGTTAACTTCAAAAGTATTTTCCCGTAAAAAGTTCTTGGTCTTTTTAAATAAATTATCCTGAATAAGATCTAAAGTCTTTTTAATCTCCTGTGTTACTGCTGAGAATGCTACATGACTCTTCTCTTTTGTATCACGTCTCGCAATTACTGCAGAATCATTCTGGATATCTTTGGGGCCGATTTCTACACGCACTGGAACTCCTTTTTTCTCCCATTCGAAAAATCTCTCACCAGTAGTCAGATATTCTCTATCATCAATTTTTGCAATAACTTCATTATCTTCCAAAGCCTGTCTGATTTCTTCTGCTTTGGTGATTACAACTTGTTTTTCTGCATCATTTTTCCAAATCCCAACAATTATTACCTGTATCGGAGCAATTTTAGGAGGCAGAACCAAACCAAAATCATCGCTATGTTGCATTATCAAGGCGCCCATCATTCTGGTACTAAGTCCCCAGCTTGTCTGCCATACATACTTCTGTTCACCATCTTTATCCTGATATTTTATATCAAATGCTTTCGCAAAATTATCGCCAAGATTATGTGATGTACAAGCCTGAAGTGCCTTCCCATCCTGCATCATTGATTCTAAAGTGTAAGTAGAATATGCTCCAGCAAATTTTTCTGATTCTGATTTTGTCCCTGGTATTGAAGCTATAGCGAGGAAATCTTCTGCAAAACTTTGGTATACCCCGAGCATTTTTTTTGCATGATCATCAGCTTGTTCGGCAGTTGCATGGGCAGTATGTCCTTCCTGCCATAAAAATTCCGTAGTTCTCAAAAATGGTCTTGTTCTTAGTTCCCATCTGACTACGTTTGACCATTGATTGATGAGTAAAGGTAAATCACGATAGGATTTTATCCATTTGGAGTATGAATCATAAATTATAGTTTCTGATGTAGGCCGGACTATTAATTCTTCTTCTAATTTTGCATCACCATCAACTTCGAGCTTTTTTGTTTCCTGGTTCAATTTTAGCCTATGATGCGTGATAACTGCTGATTCCTTTGCGAATCCTTCTACATGCTGGGCTTCTTTGTCAAAAAAAGATTTAGGAATAAAGAGTGGAAAGTATGCATTCACATGACCTGTGTCTTTAATTTTTTTGTCTAGAACTTTTTGAAAATTTTCCCAGATAGCATATCCCCATGGTTTGATAATCATACATCCGCGAACTACGGAATTTTCTGCAAGTTCAGCTGCTTCAACAATATCCAAATACCATTGTGAATAGTCCTCTTCCCTTTTTGTAATCCTTTTTTGTGTAGCCATGAAAGTTTCTAAATTCTACTTCATATTCAATTTTATTGGAATATTAGATTATGGATGAATTTTTTTATCTTTTTTGATTATAATATGATAATTTGAACTAATAATATGGCTAATTGGCTTATTCTAGGAATAATTGCACTAATTCTTCTTTCTATATCTAGAATCCTTCAAAGGATTATGATGCGAGGCACAGATACCAATCCACTGGCTTACTCTATAGTTTTTCAGATAATTGTAGGTTTTTTCTTTTTAATATTGGGCATTTGGCAGGGATTTGACTTAAATCCTTTTTTGCCATTTTGGAAGAACATAATTCTAGGGACTATTTTATATTCATTTGGGAGCTACTTTATGATGGCAGCATTCAAGCTAAATCACGCATCTATTGCAGCAATTTCTTTTGCAACCGTAAGTATATGGACCGTGATAACATCAATTATATTTTTGGGTGAAACACTTGATCGTATGAAAATAATTGCAGTTATTTTAATACTGCTATCCGTGATAATTGCTTCCATTCCAAGCAAAATTGATATTGTCGGAATTAATAAAAAAGGGGTAGTCTATTCTCTATTTGCGGCATTCTTTATGGGGACAGCATTCACTAATGATATTTATATCATTGGCAAAAGTGAGCCATTTTCTTTTCTATTTTTGGCTTTTTTACTCCCTGCTCTTGTACAATTCATATTCTTAAAAAATAAAGTAAAAGAAATTGAAAAGATAATTGAGCCTGGTCATCTACTTAAGGTTGCTGTATTTTCTCTATTCTATGGCGGAGCTGTAGCTATAGTGCCAGTTGCAAAGCAAATGGATGGACTTATTTCTGTACTTGCTCCATTACAACAGGTTTCTGTTGTTTTGACCATTATTTTTGCTGCAATATTTCTAAAAGAAAGAGATGGACTTATAAAAAAGCTAATAGGAGGATTACTTTGTATAGTGGCTGTGGGTCTGATAGCCATATAAGCATCTATTAATTGTCAGTTTTTCATGTTAAGATTTGGCGTTTGGAAGGTCTATTTCCAAAAATGACAGTATCTAATATGTTGTCCAATGGTGATTGTAGCTCAGTTGGTTAGAGCGCGGCTCTGTGAAAGCCGAGGTCGCGGGTTCGAGCCCCGTCATTCACCCCAAACATGAATTTCAATCATATTCCATTCAATAACTTCAAATGCGTTATAGGTTCCTGATAATGAAAGCCAAATATAACTGGGATCTTCTCCAGTGTATTATCGTAAATTTCATAAATTAAGATTTCATTACACGATTTTTTTGAGTGATTCAGTCAATAATTTTAACTTAAAAATCACATCATTCTTCAGGTGTTCACGCACATAATCTTTCTGTTGAATTGAAAGTACTTCTCCAAGTCCGTCTAGAATATTTGTTCTGTCAAACTCTTTGTTTATAAAATCAATCAAATACTCCAGATATTCCCTGGTTGTTTTTCCGGTTCGGGTTTCTATAATTCTTTGTTCAAAATCCCACCCCATTTTTAGAAAATAATCGATATCAAACAAATCTCTAGATGCGATTTTCTTTCTGTCTGAGATTGCTACAAGCTTGTGAGCAAATATATATTCCTTTTTCATCGTTTTTATAGAAACTCCAAAATAATCAACTATCTCAAATTTGTCTTCGAAATCTCTTTTGGATATTTCTATTTTTACCTTGCGTTCTTCTTTTGCATATGTAAGGAGTAAAAATATTGTATTTTGTTTTAGAAATTTATCGGTGATAACTCCGTAGTTTGATAGAATTTCTTGTATTTTCCCGTATACGAATTCAATTTTATCCTGATTGAGCAAATTAAAGTCAAGATCTGTAGAGAATCTGGGCAGTTCATAAAATAAATAACAAGCTGTGCCTCCTTTGAATCCTAGAGCCAGTCCCAGATCTTTATTTTTATAAATATCTTTTAAAATATTGCTGAGTATAGCTTTGTGTTTATTTTGATCCAGCATCTTTTATTCTGTTTTCTATTTCTTTAATTAATGTTTTCTCGCCATATATCGCTCCTATAATTAAGCATTTTTCGTAATCTATTGGTCTTTCATTATCAAAATATCTATCTTTATTTAAATATAACGTATCCAGAAAGGCTCTCTCAGGTGTTGCAATGAAGTAATTTTTTTCTTTAATAATTCCTGTCTGATTGTATAAGATTTCGTCTTTGATTTTTTTATAAACAAATGTTTTATCACCCACTCTAACTGTTTTTGTATTATTCGACGCCAAATAAATTTCACTGCTGTACTGGAAATTCACTCCTGCTTGTGTCAATACAGTTTCAAATGAAATATAGGAAGGTGAAACCAATTTATTCGCTAATTCGTTAATATCGTATTCTCTACCCCTTACAGCAAAGTAACCTCTTTTAATTCTTAATAAATTTCCTTTTGCAACTAGGTATTTTATTTTATCTCTTAGAGTAGCATCGCTTGAAATATCCCAAATATATGCCAACTCCTCAACAGTGAAAACAGTTTTATCAGTTAACAATAATCTAGCTATAGAATTAGTTTGGTCCTCCATATTGGGGCAATTATACTACAATGTGGATGACAAGACAAACTTCCCCAATTTGGCTTTTCTAAAATTATTCCACATTCACCCCATTCAGACACGTACTGCACAAATGATGAATCCAAAACTCATCTTCCCTCTTTATGATTGAAAATCTTGGTTTCCTGTTGTAATATATACCTATTATAGCAATAAACGGACGATTAGATGGTGAACCTGCTGCATTGTATTGGGGCTACTACCGTGAAAAATATGATAGGTTTATGTCAGGCAACCCTGTGCCGCCTCAGGAACTGGATAATGAAGATATCTTGATAGGAGTCTTATCGCATCAATTGCTGAATTGGACAAGACTTGATTTACGACAACCTGATAGAAGTCCTTTGTATAATCTCCCACCGGCAAATCAGCAACTATTGATTTTGCTCATACAGCAATAATAGAAGGTCAAACCGAACGTGATGTACTCAAAATGGTTGTTGACGTGATTTATAATCGAGAAGTTAAGTTTGGTGATAGGTATCATATTGCTCGACTTGGGGGTATTAGACAGGCTGGATGGAATGTATATTGGGCACCATTAACTAGAACCCCATTACATGTAAGGATGATCCCAGATGAACTATATTATGATCCTGAAGCTATCGTGAGAAAGGAGAAAAAAGAAAGATTACTAAGGGAGTTTCAAAAACTGGTTTAGTTAAGTTCTTGATAATAGCGAAAATCTGTAAATCCAACTTGATTCTCAAATGAATACCTTCAATTTTTGCAATTCTAACTCTATCAAGTTCTCCCATTTCACTACCTTAGCTTAAATCTCTTTATCATGATCATTCTTTATCCCTTTGTAACACCATACTCAAAATGCCATAATCCAGTATGCAAGATATTCAATCAAAACTCATTGGTATTGCTGGTCATTT